>JABHOU010000646.1 GCA_018695085.1 Opitutia bacterium
AACATACCATCAGCGCCCAATGTCACGGCGACTCTATGTGGTCGATGAGAATCATGGATTGCAGCGGCTATGGCGTCAGCGGGAAACTCATCAAAGTCCCCTCTTTCCAGACCTGCAAGCTGCAGAGACTCAACCTTGTTCGGAGTCATTAGGTCAGGGGAATCATAGTTGAGGCACCGACGGGGCTTGGGGTCGACTGCAAGAAACTTGGCTTCGCTACGCAACAAGGAGAGCAACTCATCGTTTACGAAACCCTTGGCATAGTCGGATACGATGACGGCATCGGCGTTTCGAGCCTTTTCCGCAAGCAATTCAGAAAGCACATCGAGATTTGGCGCATAAGTTTGATGAGATTCCTCACGATCCACCCGACAGATCTGTTGGTTGCCTGCCATTACGCGTGTTTTGCAAATGGTCGGTGCTTGAGAAGAAGCAAATGCGGGGTCACAGGCTATCCCTCTTTCGGCAAGGAGAGCAAGGAGACACTCACCCGCGTCGTCTTGACCGAAAACTCCGCCAAGATCCACGGAAGCCCCAAGATCCGCAGCATTGAGTCCAACGTTTGCAGCTCCACCTGCCACAGAATCTTCATCATCCACATGCAAGACAGGGACGGGAGCCTCGGGAGAAATGCGAGAAACTTCGCCACGAACGTACCGGTCAAGCATGACGTCTCCGATTACTAGAAGACGAAGGCTCTTGATTCGTTCAAGAAGTTCGTTCATCGAATGAATTCAGTGAAAGGAAATGGAAAGATAGTTGGATTCGCCATTGCGATCATTGTTACTCTATTGACAGTTGGCTGTCGAGATGAAGGAGAACCTATTCGCTCTGAAGGATTGGGCTTCGACTCTTGGTTCCCACTTCACCTCGGCGAAACAGTCCTGCAGGTCCAACTGGCCGTCACACCGGAAGAAAAGGCAAAGGGACTCATGTTTCGCGAAAAGCTAGCCGAAGATCATGGCATGCTCTTTGCCTTCCAAGATCCGGGACCACAAAGGTTTTGGATGAGAAATACGCGAATACCCTTGGACATCGGCTACTTTTCACCCGATGGCGTATTGAAAGAAATTCATGCTGCCCAACCTTTCGATGAAAGCGGATGTCCTTCTCGCAGCGACAACATCAAAATAGTACTAGAATTGAACCAAGGAGCCTTTCGAACTGCAAAACAGTCCCCGGGAGCTCAGCTGAACTTGAATGATATTGCCGAGGCTCTCGAAAAGAGAGGGTTTTCGCCAGAACAGTTTGGAATAAAGAAGTCTCAACCCCCATCCGAACCCTCGGAGTAACCGTAACCGCGAGGATTGAGAGATTGCCAGTTCCACGCATCGGTTAGCATTTCCCGGAGATCGCGCTTAGCTTCCCAGCCCAAAAACTTTTTTGCGAAAGTGGGATCGGCCCACGCCTCAGTAACGTCCCCTGATCGGCGACCTTCGATCTCGTGAGGTATCCGGATTCCATTCGCTTGCTCAAAGGCATTCAAGACCTCGAGCACGGTTGACCCCTTGCCGGTTCCCAAATTACAAACAAAGAGTCCGGGGTCAGCAGACAGTTTTTCAACTGCATGCAAATGAGCTTCCGCAAGATCCAAGACATGAAGGTAGTCACGAATCGGCGTACCGTCCCGAGTCGGATAATCATTCCCGAAAATGCGAAGTTTTTCCAAACGGCCTGATGCCACTTGGCAGACATAAGGCACCAAGTTATCCGGAATCCCCGCAGGATCTTCTCCAATTCTGCCGCTCGGATGAGCTCCGACAGGATTGAAATAACGCAAAATAGCAACGTTCCATCGCTTATTGGCCGCGCAATGATCCCGAAGAATTTCCTCCATCATGTATTTTGTTCGGCCATAAGGGCTAGAGACTCCCCCTACAGGATGGCCCTCGGTAACAGGGACCTCGCGGGGTTCTCCATAAACCGTGCATGAAGAGCTGAATACCAGATTACGAACGCCGAACGCCTCCATAGCCTCAAAAAGCGCAATCGAGCCAGCAACGTTGTTGCGGTAATAAGGAAGCGTCTTCTCGGTAGACTCGCCCACAGCCTTGAAGGCA
>JABHOU010000418.1 GCA_018695085.1 Opitutia bacterium
CTTTCAATCCCTTCGGTCAAGTAGTTGGCGGTAATCCCTAGCGCAAAGGCCAATACGAGTGCTATGAGGATTTTCCAATGAAGAGCTAGCTTTTTCATGTCGATTGATATTAACCTTGGAAGAGTGATGTGAGCAAGTCGAGGTTCGCGGTGGTTGGATCGGGGATCACGCAGTGAGCGCCGGCAACCTCCAAATTTTCGGCCTCTCGAGTTGTCGCAAGACCAAGAGCCTTCATGTTTCCGCTTCGAGCCGCTTCGATACCATGGGCGCTGTCCTCCAAAACCACGCATCTTTCCGGAGGGAGATTCATAAGCGCGGCGGCCTTAAGAAAGACCTCCGGGTGGGGTTTGCCTCGGGAAACATCTTCCGAGCATACCGCTCCTTGAAAAAAACTTCCCAAGCGCAATAGCTCGAACGAAAGCAGAAGATTTTCCCGTTCCGTGGATGTACCCACTACGCAGGGAATTGCGACCGACTTAAGCTCGACGAGTAGTTCACGAATACCCGGCAGTGCTCGTAGTCCGTCGGACTTTACCAATTCACGATAAAGTTCTTCCTTTCGCCGTCCCAGTCTTTCGACTTCATTAAAGTCTTTCGTCCAACCCAAGATTTCGGGAATGATTACGGCGTTACGCTTTCCGAAACCTTTCTTGAAATGATTCTTCGGCAGAGGCAGTTCGATTTCTTCCGCCAACATTTCCCAACTTCGCTCGTGCTGACTGGAAGAGTCGATGACCACACCGTCCCAGTCGAAAATCGCTCCAAATTGCGGGAGCGTAGAAGAGGGAACCGTGTTTGTCGCTGTTATGCCCATTTGGCGTGAAGGGGCATTATTTTTCGTTTTCTTGTTCTGACTCCTGAGTGGCGTTTGCTCCTATGACCGATCGAATATTTCCTATTAGTCGATCGACGGCTCCCGGCTCTTTGACTTCTTCTGCCGGATTGGGTTCAAGTTCGGTTGGCAGTGGGGTCGTGGGAGTCGCTTTTGGCGGTAAGACGCTTTCAGGGAGAAGTGGTCCTTGGAAAGGTTTTGCTTCGGTGAAGTTGGAGTCTGCGAATTCGGTTGCCGCTGAACGCTCTGCCAGAATCTGGTTTAGGAAATCCCGCGAGCGAGCCACCTCGGGATGGTCGAATCCGAGAATCCGTTCCTGTGTTGCGAGAACTGTGGTGAAGCCTTCCAAGGCTTCTTCCAGTCGCCCCGCAAGGAAATGAAGCTCGGAGAGTCTCGCTTCCGTCCGTAAGGTCAGGGGATCTTCCTTGCCCAAGACTCGCAACTCGGTTTCAAGAAGTCGCTCGCTTAGTCCGAAGGCCTCTTCAGCTTTGTCGCTTTCCAGGTATATTTCGGCAAGGTCATTTTGAGCACGGAGCGTTTCCGGATGTTCGTCTCCTAGTTTTTCTTCCATGCGCCCATATATCTTAATGAAGGTGGTTTCCGCATCGGAAAGATTTCCTGCCTCTTTTTGCAAATGAGCGATGGCTTTTATCGTATCAAAAGTTTCAGGGTGCATAGGTCCCAAAGCTTTTTCCTTGGCAGTCAATATTCTGTTGTAGTGGGACAGGGCTTGTTCGTTATTTCCTCGAGAGGCGACGATTTCGGCCAAGGCATCCATCGCCCCAAGAGTTTCCGGGTGCTCCTCTCCTAAAGTATCCTGCATGCTGGATACGGTTTCAACGGATAGGTTTTCAGCCTCGTCGAAGCGTTTAAGCGCTTGCAGGGCGTTTGCCAAGCGAGCAGCCCTTCTAAGGGTGTCCGGGTGTTCCTCGCCAAGATGTATGCGCGAGATTTCCAGCGTGTTGCGGGCTAGACTTTCGGCTTGAGGCAGTTTTTCCCTCGCGAGATATATGGTGGCGAGATAACTCATGCAACGCAGGAGCTCCGGATCACCTTCCTTGCGTTGAAAAGACTTTAGCTGGGCTAGTGCCGCGGAGCAAAGTTCTTCTGCTTCTTCATGTCTGCCAATTCTTCGGTATAGATTGGCGAGGTCGATACTCGCGCTAATAACTTGCGGATGGTTTTTTCCCAGAAGTTTCTTTCGCTGTTTGAGTAGTTTGGAAAAAAGAGGCTCGGCTTGAATGTGATTTCCTAGGGCGTCTTCCACTACCGCCAATTCATTCATTGCGGAAAGGGTCGTGCTTTCGTCGGGATTTGGTAAACCCTTTAAAAGAGAAAGAGCTCGGGAGAAGTTGATTTTGGCTTCATCAAAAGCTCCGATTGAACGATAGGTGGCTCCCAGTGTCAGGCGAACTTGAGCTTCGATTTCTGGTTCGCCCTTTAGTTCTCCTGCTCGGGTAGTTCCGTTGTCGAGCATGGTTTTCACTAGGCGAGTGTCCATCCCCCGAGAGTTTTCAGGTTCAATCGAGAGGAAAAGTTCTCGGACAAAGGCAGTTACGGCTTCAGTCTTGGCTAATTCATCTTCTGCCTTTTGACGCTCTTTTTCTGTTTCGACAAGTGCTTCTTGTGCCCGGTTGCCTTGTACTAGAGCATAGGTGGCGAGGGCAAAGCCAGTAAGTGCAACAACACTTGCCGTGGCGGCGATTCTAGCCACTCGGCGATGTCGAGAATGTGAGTCGCGCTGTTTGAGGTCGTCAAGACCTACTCCCAGCATGCCCGCAATGATCTTCAGGTAAGCTCCATGTTCCCCATCTTGATCTCTTCGCAAGTCGGCAGCTGCAGGTTCGCTCGGTTCTTCCGTAATCTTTCCTTGCTCGCTTACTTTTCGGCGAGCAGCTACGGGTAGGCATTCTAGCTCGGGTTGACCGTCGCGCAAGGAGGCAAAGGGTTTTCCGTCTAATACCAGACAGAGGATACGGTTTGCCCGTCCCATCGATTTGAAAACCCTGATTTCTTCATTTACCCAAAACGATTTTGCCGCGGCGGGTGAACACAAGACGATAAGGTGGCTGGAGTCCTTGAGAGCTTTTTGAATAGCCTCTGCAAGCTCGGCAGATCCTGCCAATTCATCTCGGTCCCGAAAAATAGGAAAAAGGCGTGCGGGAACGGGGCCGAATTCAGTTTCCTTTCCCACTAAGCTTGAGGGCACACGGAAATTTTCCAATGCTTTACGAAGTTTTTGAGCATGTTCGCCATCCTCATGGGCGTATGTTAGGAAGGCTCGATATTTGAACTTTTCAGTCATTTGTAAAAGGAATTTATTATTATCGCGGGCCAACCTTTTACGCAAGGCATCCTTCCGTTTTAGAATTAACTGTTCAGTGTTTCTTTGGCCATTAATCTTGAGATAGGCACGTCGTTCCGAACCCAAGTGGAATCTCCCATCTGATTTTTCTGGTTAATTTGTCGCGTATAAATAACCCACACGAAGTGGTCTACTTCTCTTTAATCGCCCACATCTGCACTTTTTCATCATCCGGGGCATCACCCACCAGAGCCTCGTAACGTTTTTTTAAGTTGAGTCCCTGTATGAGGGCAGACGTACGCATGCGGGAAAGATTTGGCAATGGGCGGGCAAATCCGTTCACGAGGCGAGAGGTCCTGAGGAGAAGCGGGAGATCGAGGTCGTAGAGATCGCCGAAGTGGGCTGGATTTCCTCGGACAAACAAAAGCTGTCCTGGGTGCAAGGTCTTGGCCCCGTCGGCGTCTGTGCCAGCTTGAGCGGCACCTGAGACGAGGACGATTTTGAGGCCACCGTTGCCCGTGGCCTCGGCCATGAGGGCACTACGGTGCAGGCGAATACCTGCATCGGAATGCTTGCTCGACAAGGCGAAGATGGTCTCGGTCTCACAGTAGCGGAGAAAGGAGCCTTGGTGTAGGCGGATTTTGTTGGTCGAGAATTCGGCGACGGTGGATCTGCCGAGCCGTAGAAAATCGCTTGGCGCAGTGGCGATCTCGAGGAGAGAGTCCTTGGCCGCGATAAGCAGCACGGGATTTTGGGAGGGGATTGGAGAACCAACTGCAAGAGGGGTGGGAGTGGTTCTATCGGGTCGATCCTTGAAGAAAGCTTGACCAGTCAGGTCGGTCACCCGCCACTTGGTAACGCTTTTCTCTGCCCGAAGTTGAGAAGGGAGAAAAAGAACTAGGATTAGAAGATATCTAAATCTCCATGTGCGTTGGATTTGTCTCTCAACCATCTTCCAAGGCATGAAAGAGCCGAAAAACTTAAAACTTCGCGTTGATAGAGGCACCGCCCCCGCCGTCGAAGCGGTTGAAGTCATATGAGGATATGCCTCCCTTGGAAAGGCGGGTGGCATAGTGGGCGAAGAAATTGGCAGTGAGGTAACTGGTGAATGGATACTCGAGATCCAGACCTACTTCTCGCGTGAAATCCTGCCTGTCGTGGTTGAAGCCTTTTCGATAGTCGCTGTAGATGATTCGGGCATAGGGAGACAATTCCCATTTGCCAATATTAGTCATGACTGTCCAGCGGGCGGATAATTCCCATCGGTCGAGCTCGTCAGGATTTATGGTATTGAATTTCGAGTCGGTAAAGTGGTGGCTCAATCCGAAATCGATCAGGGAAACGGCTTTGCCTAGGCTGAAGGTCTTTAGTAGAGTGATTCCTGGATAGAAGTCGTCGTGAACACGATCATTGTTTTTCCCGTCGTGGTCTTGGTTATAGGTCAACCCTGTCCGCAAGGCCCATCCGCTGGGAAATTGCAACAACCCGAAAGTGTACAGCCCCAACGTGTTCAGGGGAAAGTCTAAATCCTTGTCTCCAAACTGATCGAAACGAGTCAAGGTGAGACCTAGGTAGGGGGAGAAGGCAGCCTGTCCCCAGTTATATGACCCGAGTCGAAAGCCCGAGTGAACGTTGTTCAGCCAAACACCGGCAGGTTTCTCGTATTGATGTCCAGGTGATTGGACGTTGGGGTTTGAACTATAATATACGCGCGTGGAAAGCCCCAGATAGTAGTCGAAACCACGACGCTTTACTGCAACGGGCCGCTGGAGACCGAGGTCGCTGGCTCCCGGTCGCTGGGAGGAGGTCCTTGGCGGGATGGTTCGAGAGCTCCGCTCGCGCATGGCCGGAGCTACGACTTTAGTATTCGCGTCGAAGCGTGGGACGGTCTCAATGCCTCCCCATTGTTTTTGGGCTCGGATGTCGATAGCACTCGTCAGGAGTAGTCCCGACAAAAGGGAATACTTCACAATTGTTGCGTGGAGGAACTGCATGGGCCTTTGTACTTAAACAGTTTTACTTGTTGGCGGAGGAAAAAGCTCGGATGCGAACTGCGGGAACTCCTTCGTTAACAGTGATGCTGGAATTGACGTGTCCGTCGGGACCGCTGAAGTGCTCGGAACCAAGTGGAATGCCCCCGTGGGTAACGTTTTTAATGAAGTTAACCGAGCCTAGAGCCCTGTCGTCCGCGCCAAAGGTGGCGCGACCGTCTCGGCTTCGGAGCATGACTTCCGAGCTCGACGGGAAAGCCACGTTCTTCAGGTCGATGGTGATGGACTCCATGTAGATTTCGTTCACTCGTCCGCCGAATTCCAAGCCGTTTATGCCAATCCTTTCCTGCGCGTAGAGGTAGGCGTTGTCGGAATCGGAATTTAGTCCGACGGTAATAAGGCTGGGCTTGTCCGGGTTGGTGGATAGGATGTGCAACTCCTTTAAGGTTCCCACGGCTAGATTGCCGCCCGTGGTGACGTTCACGTTCACCAATTCGAGCGTGTCGTAGGAACCGAGACCGAGGTTCGAGCCCTCGTAAATGAGGTCGAGGTGGTCGGGATGCGAACGGGGTTGGATGTCTTCTTCGGAAGTATAGACGGTCCCGTCGAGATACTTCTCCATGAAGTCGGCGTCGAGAATGTAGTCGTTTAGGGAACCGGAACGAAAGTGAACGTCGTCGGCGGCCCCGATGGCGAGGGCGTGGTCCTCCTTGTGGTTGTCGTTGGTGAAGGTGACGCTGTCCTTTATCGTGAGGTCCTTGGCGGCGCCAATGGCGAAGATTTTTCGACCCCATTCGTCCGCAGCCTTGTCGAGATAGGATGAGACGTCTATTTCTCCGCCTTCAATCGTCACGTTTGAACCTAGCGCGGCGTTTATGTTCTTGAGCTTCACGTTGAAGAGGTCGGCGTCCTTCTCATTAATGGTGAACTTGCGGGCTCCAAGCAGCTGGGTGTTTATACCTGTTCCAGCTTCTGAGATTTCTCCGTCGATCAAATCATTGAGTGAGGATATATTGTTGAGCTTGTCTCTGCCGCCGACGAGGGAGATGATGTCGTTGGCCAACGTCTCGATGCCCGGGTGTTCCCGGTTCGGGGCCGACTTTTCGCCAATTGCACCTTTTTTTGCGAGGAGCTTGGCCAGTTCATAGGTGTAGGGATTGGAACCGAGTTCTCCCATCAGTTTGTCTGCGTTCCATACTCTATCGCTTGGAATGGATCCGGAAAGGGTGACGTCGGTCAGGATTTCTCCTGCTATTCTGGTGACGTCTGCAAGGGCTGTATTGAAGTAATTGCCATCCGTTGTGTGCGTAGGGTCTTTGATGACGTCTATCAAAATCGGGATGGCCATGGCCGTGGTTTCATCGACTTCCAACAATTCGACCAGTTTTATCTCGGATATCTTTAACTTCTCCAGAAACTTCTTTTCTGAATGGGGATTGTCGATGGTCAGCACGTCGTTAATCTCGTCATACGAGTATTCGGTTTCTTCCGGGTCTATGAGTTCGGTAGACCCTGGTTCCGGGCCTGGCGAGTTCCCGCCGTTTGGAACCGCGGGGATGTTTACACCTGAAGGTGGGGTGGTGGGTGGACCCTGTGTTATTTGCTCAAACTTTTCTTCGATTTGTTCAAGCTTCTTTCTCATCTGCTCGAGGGAAGCGGCGATTGGCTGGACGTGGGTGCGTTCCTTTAAGACCTGCTTTTCGGCAGGAGTTGCCTCTTCCTCCTCCTCCTGTTGGGCGAAGGTTGAGGCGGTTGCCGTAAGTGCAGTCGCTAGAATTAGAACTAGGCGTTTGGTCGATCCAGAAAGTTCTCCGATTTTAGTCATCATGGTAAAAATTAATCCTAAGGATTTCGTGTTGTGACGTTTACGCTAAATACAACTTTCAACAGGCTTTTTTGTCAATGCGTTTTCCTAGAGGAAATCTTTGTCGTGTGATGAAAAATCGGATGAGGAGTGGATATCCCTTCTGCTATTCTATTGATAGAACTTAAAGGTAAGGAATTCAATCGTTGAAGTTGGCGGCGACTTGGTCCCAGTCGACGACATCCCAGAATGCGGATACGTAGTCCGGTCGGCGATTTTGGTAATTCAGGTAGTAGGCGTGTTCCCAAACGTCGAGACCGATGACGGGAGTTCCCGTGACGTCGGCGATGCCTTCCATGAGCGGGGAATCCTGATTTGGGGTGGAGGTTACGGCGAGGGTGCCGTCGGATTGCTTGACGAGCCATGCCCAACCGGAACCGAAGCGAGTTAGGGCCGCTTTGGTAAAGGCTTCTTTGAGAGCATCGAAGTTGCCGAAGGTGGAATCGATGGCGGAACCAAGTTCTCCCGTAGGCAATTCACCGCCTGACGGAGAGATGACTTTCCAGAAAAAGGAGTGATTGGAATGTCCTCCCCCATGGTTGCGAACCGCTCCTCGAATGCCTTCCGGGATGGAGGAAAGATCTTGGATGAGATCATCGACTTCCAGTGCGGCGAGGTCCTCTTTACCTTCCAAAGCTGCATTTAGGCCCGAGACGTAGGTTTGGTGATGTTTGCCGTGGTGAATTTCCATCGTTTGGGCGTCGATGTGTGGTTCGAGCGCATCAGTGGCAAAGTCAAGTGGAGGAAGTGTGTGTGGCATATTTATTGGAATCAAAGGTTCGTTAGTGTGGCTAGAATTTAGTCTATTCTTATGGAAATACTTTGGCAGGGTGGCGTCAAGGTCGGAAGTTCAGTGTCAGTCCTCCTCAATTTCTCTCTTTGCACTAGGATTTTTCTTCGGGTTTTGACGTTTGACTTGAAAGTATGCCTGAAGAAGGACGAGGGATTCTTGACTTAAGAGACCGGACGAGACTTTGGCTTTGTGGTTGGAGAAGGGGAGGGCGTTTAGGTCCGTGGCGCCTCCGAGACAGCCCATCTTCGGGTCGGGCGCGGCATAGTGGACTTCTCCTATTCTAGACATGATTACCGCTCCGGAGCACATGGGGCATGGTTCCTTCGTGACGTACAATCGACATTCGTTTAGTCGCCAGTCTCCGATTGCGCTGGCGGCTTTTGTAATGGCAATGATTTCGGCGTGAGCGGTGGGATCGTTGGCAATTCTTGTTTCGTTGCGGGCTGAAGCGATGACTTCCTCTCCATGGACGATTACCGTGCCCACCGGGACTTCGTCTGCATTCCATGCGTCGATGGCGAGATTGTACGCGAGCTTCATGAAAAATTCGTCATCGCGGTTGAGTTGCGACGGATGGAGTTTCTCA
>JABHOU010000577.1 GCA_018695085.1 Opitutia bacterium
CGTACCCACTCCGCTCTTTTATGGCGGAAAGTTCTATGTTCTCAGCGATCTCAAGAAAACATTATCCTGCATCCAACCAAACAGCGGCAAGGTGGAGTGGTCTACGGTTATGCCGGGCAAGTACAAGTGGCGAGCTTCTCCCACAGCTGCATCCGGAAAAATCTATACCATGAACCATAACGGTGAGGTTATTGTGATAGATGCCAAAGACGGTTCCATTCTCCACTCCGCCAAGATGGGTAAGAACTACGACGACAATACCCGAGCTTCGGTTGCCATTTCCGACGGTCAACTCTTTATCCGCACCAATGAAAATTTGTATTGCATTCATTAGCATAAATTTAAATAGTATATCCCCTTTTTAATTTTCCCATCCACCACACCCGCGCCGGGCGGCACCCGCCAACACCGCCGTCCGGCGCTTTTTTTTGCCTAGATTTCCGCCTGGACTTAGTCATGTTAAATAACATGCCCTACTTGTTTCTCTTCTTTTCCCGAGAATGTCCTCTTGCCTTCCTCATTCTCGTGTCGGCGCCACTGGTCTCTTTTGCTCAAGGTGACGATATTAACAATTTCAGCTCTCTGGAAAATCGGGCACAAGCCTTGTCTGAGAAGCTTGAAGCTCACCAATCCGCGTTGACCGAAATTCTCTCGAGAGCAGATCCAATATATCTACAGCCAAGATTACCTCAACCAAAACCTTCTCAACCCGTTCCGCCTGCTCCCCGGCCTATAGCTCCGGCGACCAACCCCGGAACCATTCCCGGCGGTCGTCTCCCGGCTCCTAGGTATGACCGTACGCAACCGAAACCGGATTCCGATACATCAACCCCAACTCCTGCCTCTCAATGGGAGGAACCAGACATGCCATTGCGGAGTGATGGGTATTATCTGGGACTATCGGGAGGTAATGTACTACCACTGAACAGTGGGGTTCGATGGGGGCACGGTTTGGGTGGCGCCTCGATGCAATTTGAAAATGGGTATCTAGCCGGCGTCTTGTTGGGGCGGGACTTCGGCTTTATTCGAGTTGAGGCTGAACATGATGCCATCTATTACGACCAAAAGAATGGCACTGGTTCGGCTGAAGTTCATCCAGTACTCTTCCGAACCATATTTGAAAAAGAACTGGGAACTCGGATTGATTTGCGTGCAGGCATCGGTGCAGGTATCACACTTGCCCAATTGAAATATGGCGGAAAAACATTTGGAGGAGTGAGCTTTTGCTACGACTTCCTTTTGGGTACTGGCATTCGCTTCAACGAATCTCTGGCACTAAATCTTGACTATCGATACTTTCTCACTGCCGCAAGCGATGACTATCAGCGACTGCAAAGCAACTTGCTTATCGCAAGCTTACAGTTCGACTTGTAGGATTAAGCCGTGGGCGACCGTTGCGACTCGACGACGCCTTCAAATAGTTTTATCATGGCTATTGGATCCGTTGTTTGGAAATAGTTGCGAAAAGGCTTTTCGGAATATGCTTCAAGCGCGATAGTCTTTATTTTCATGAGAAGAATTGATTGCCACGTACATCTTGTCGGGGATGGTTCATCCGGTAGCGGTTGTCGATTTCGCACCCCCAACTTGTTGCGTTACCTTGCAGCTCGTTACTTGGTTCGCACCACGGGATTGCCTGCCTCGATCCTGCAGGGAGGACTGGATGAGGCTTATGTGGCGCAACTGTTGTCACTGGTTAAAGCGTCCTCTATCGATGCTGCGGTCCTACTTGCGATGGATATGCCTCGTTCTGACGATGGACAAATTCTGGAGGAAAAAGCGAACTTTTACGTACCCAATGACCGCGTATTGGAACTCGCGGCTAAGCACGATGAGTTCATTCCGGCCTGTTCCATTCACCCCGGTCGACCCGATTCGATGGAAGAGTTGGAGAAGTGTATAGCGGGAGGTGCCAAGGTGATGAAACTGCTACCCAACTGTCACAACGTGAATTGCTCCGATTCTAATTTTCGGCCTTTCTGGGAACGCATGGCAAAGGGTGGCATGGTGTTTCTAGCTCATACGGGAGGGGAATATACCATACCCGTGCTCAATAAAGAATATGCCGACCCAAGGGTATTGCGTCTGCCCGTCGAGTGCGGGGTGATTACCATCGCGGCCCACGCTGCAGGACGTAGCGGTCTGATCGATTCCGACTACACAGGCGAACTAATCAAGATGTTTGCTGACTTTTCCAACCTTTTTGCCGACAACAGCGCACTCGCCACTCTAAACCGTTGGCGAACAATCAAAAAACTGCTACCTCCCGAGGTTTGTTCTCGAGTTCTTCATGGGAGCGACTTTCCCGTACCATCGGGCGGATTTGGCCCATGGGTCGGTCGTCAGCTAAAGTGGAAGGATTTTCGCACGATATCACGGGAATCTAATACCATCGAGAGAGACGCTTTACTCAAAACGGCAATTGGTTTCCCAGACGAAACCTTTACCAGACTGGACGGCTTGTTGCCGAGTTAGCTTTATTCCTCGCAAGCTCGAGTGGCATTGCTCACTTGCTTAAGAGCAACAACCGCCACCTCCACAGCACTCGTCTCCGCCCATCGGATGACCGTGTTCGAGTTCCTGCTGGGTAGCCTCGCGAACATCGCGAACGGTTGCTTCAAAAGAAATAGGTGTTCCCGCCATGGGATGATTCCGGTCCAGAGTGACATGCGTGTCCGTCACATCTTGGACAAATATGGTCTCGGGTTGACCATCCGAGCCTGGTACTTCGAATTGGCTTCCTTTGACAAAGCTCATATCTTTGGAGAACTTTGACCGCTCAATGGTTTCCACGAGTTCATCGCTTCGCTCCCCAAAAGCTTCGTCTGGAGACAACTTCAGTTTGACTAATGCGCCGACCTCTTTGTCTACCAAAGCACCTTCGATCGCAGGCATCAACTGACCATGACCAAAGAGAAAGCCGGTCGGACTGGTATCTCGAGCATCCTCGAGCGTTTCATTCTCTCCGTTTTTCATCAGGTAGTTGATGAACACGACCTTGTCTTTCTCAATCTTCATTTCCGTAGCGTAACTTTTAGGAAAAGGTAAGCAATTGATAAAAGCACTATGAAAGGAGTTTTCCTAGAATGCGGGGCAGGGGAGACTCGGCGTAAAACTTAATGGAGGTGCCTTGATGCTTGAAATCAAGCTCGATGGATGTCGCGTGAAGGCATAGGCGTTCGACTCGTGAAGCTCGGCCGATCTTTCGATTCAAGGCAAAGTCGCCATAGATTCGGTCGCCGACGATCGGGAATCCTCGCGTGGATGCTTGAACTCGCAATTGGTGCGTACGACCAGTGACGGGCTCTAGACGAACTAATGACAACCCGAGACGTCCCACTCGCCTGCGTTCGAAAGTTGCCTTGGCGAGAGCTTCATGCCCACGGCCGGCCTTTACTCTAAGGTTTCCACCTTCGCGAATTTCCTCCAGTCGATCCTTCCAGTGGCCGTCCCTCGCTTTCCCTTTTTCTCGAACTATGGCGTAGTAAGTTTTGCGAGTCTCGCGTTCAGCGAAGCTTTTCCTCAAGGAGACGGCGAGCTCGTTGGAAAAGGTGGCCAGCAAGACTCCCGAGGTGGGCGAGTCTAGACGATGAACGAGATGGAGGGAGCGCTCGACTCCGATGTCGTCCATCCAAACATAGCGTTCCTCTGCAAAATCGTAGTCTGCCCGAAGAAGCGTTCGGGCCTTCTTTTCGTTCTTGCGATTCGGATGAGTCAGGACGCCAACCGGTTTGTCTATGGCAATGAGTCCAGACGGGTGGTGGTCAAGAATCTTGGCATCTCGATCAAGTGGCAGATCCTCTGAGTCGGGTAAGGATTTCGTCATCTGTAGAGAAAATTAATGGTCACCTCATCCGAGGTTCCAAAGTCCTCTATCATTTTTGCGCTCCATTTTCCAAATGGTTGTCTCGAGACGATGGCTTGTCGACAAATCTCCACAGGAACCGATTCACCATTCCCGTGGAGTCGATGCAGTTTGTGAATCCGACCGTCTGCATCCAAGGTGAAACGCAAGGTGACCTTTGGCGGCAGCCTGTCTCTTCTAAGGAATTGGCGAGAACCACGGGCTAACTGAGCCCATTGATCCTCGATCGCCTGAAGCATTTCTTGAACATAGGCACCGTAAGGATGGAGACGGCACTCGATGGCGACCTTGCCGAGGCGGGGTGCATTGGCAACCGTGCTCATGATCGGTCCTCGAATCAGGTCTGTCGAGATTCGTGGTCTGGGGCGCGGAGTAGGTTGAGGCTTAGGACGAAAAGTGGGTTGTTCGACTACGGCGATCGACGTCTTGTCGGGAATGTCCGTGAGTACAAGTTGTCGGCGACTGTCGGTGTCATTCTCTTTGGCTTCCACTTTCTTGACTGTCGTTCCTTCGTCTTTATCCACTTTTTCCAGCTCCAATGGAGCTTCAGGCGGATTGGCGGTGTCCTCATCCTTGCCAACGGGAGACCCTCTTTCGAAATCTTTGGCTATTTCGGGATCGACTGCAACCGATGGGAGAGGCTCGGCAGGTGCGACGGGATCACCGTCAGGCACGATTTTCTGGGAGTTCGGTTTATCTCCTTCGATTTTCGGCGTTTCAGAAGCACTTTCAGAGGCGACCTCGTCGGCTTGAGCGGCTTGTTGATCGCGAAAAGAGAAATTATCTGTTTCGTCAGGTGGGTTTTCAGGCGCATCGGGATTGGCTTCCACGAAATGAGGCTTTAGTGAGCGAGGGAGAGATACAGGTTCCCAAGTCACTTCCACCTCTCCGGGTACTTCGCGATCAGCGGTCACCCATCGAGCCTTGCTTGGCAACAATCGGGCCAGCAATTCGGGGGCGATCAAGCACGCGACCAAGGCTGCAGACAAGCCTGCGGAGAAGGCTAGGGGGTCGCCCGACCGGGGAACGATACGCAGTTTATTCTTCTTCACGAAGAATCCAAAGATACCCGAAAGACCATCCGAAGCAATGCCTTTAGACGTCGCAGACTTCGGCCGCGTGACGCAGGGCAAGTGACTTGTCTTTCCAAGTGGGAATGAACTCCTGGGCGACGTAGCCCTCGAAACCCGTTTCGACTATGGCGCGCATTACGGCCGGATAGTTGATTTCCTGAGTGTCGTCCAGTTCGGCTCTGCCGGGGTTGCCTGCGGTGTGGTAATGGCCTATGATGTCCTTGTATTGGCGAATGCGTCTAATGACGTCACCATTCATAATCTGCACGTGATAGACGTCAAAGAGTAGCTTGAAACTGGGCGAGTCGACTGTTTTAATCATCTTTGCGCAACGGTCGACGTCATCGCCGAAATAGCCGGGATGCCCCTTCATGGGATGTGTGTCGTCGCGAGAATTCAGATGCTCCAAGCAGAGTGTGATCTTTTTCTTTTCGGCCAGCGGTAATACTTTTTTCCAGAGTTTGATGCAGTTTTTCTCGGCTTGAGTATCATCGATTCCTTCCGCCTTCATGCCGGTAAAAGTAATGACACGCTTGTAACCTGCATCTGCGCAAAACTCGATCGCGTCGGTAAGCTTTTTTACGCACTCCTCGTGATTGCTCGGATCTACGGGTCCCTTTTTGAATGAGTGACTACCGACCAAGGAAATGTCCATGCCGAGTTCGCGTACCAGCGGGTAGTGATTTCGTGAGACACCTTCCATCGCCACTAATCCGACGTCCTTGCAAAGCTTTGCCAGTTCGGGGGTAGGCATCGGGTTGAAGGTCCATCCCATAATGGACTGCTTGATCCTGCCATTCTTTATACGATACTTGGGATTAGCTTTCTTCTTGGCCATTTGGGCCTGAGAAGTGGCGGGAGCGATACTAATTCCCGCAGCAGTCGCGGCGGCAGTCTTCAGAGCGGAACGGCGTGTGAGTTTCATTTGAACAGTTTGTCGTAGGTTTGATAAGCTCCGACTAATAAAAAGCCGGCGAAGGAAAGCCAAAGAAAGAAATCCCAAGTTTTACTTGGCTCGAGACGTTTGTCACAACGTTTGTAACGAAAATAGAGAACTGCAAATCCGATCATCGGCAGCATGATGGCTTGCATTGTTCCGGAAATGAGCACTAGAACTACAGGTTTAGGGAAAAAGACATAGCAAAGTACGCTCAGGATAGGGAGTAAGACGCCCATCAACTTTAATCCTCGTTGCCGAGCGGATTCGTCCAGATTCAGAATTCCCGACACTTTTGTCACGTCCACCGCCAGACGACCTTGGGCGGCGATCGCGACGTAAAAGGTGGAGAAGAGCACGGCGAAGGCTCCAAACAGAAACAAGTTCTGGGCGATATCACCGAAAACCGGCTGGTACATTGCGGAGAGGGTTTGAATCATTTCCGAACCTTCGGGAATGAGGTTGGAGCGCCCAAGTACGGCCGCCCCCAGCAAATAAAAAGCGATTGTACAAAAGGTGTAGACGATCATGGCTCCCCAAGAGTCCCAGTGCATGACTTTCATCCAACCCTTTGCCCGTTTGGCCCAAGCATCGGAGTCCTCTCGTTTACCGACGTATTTCCCATAGCCTTTCTCCAAGCACCAGTAAGGGTAGGCCAGCAGTTCGGCCGCACCTACTCCGATTATGCCGAAGGTGGCAAGGGCAGTAACCAAGGGATTGGCTCCATCTTTGCCGACGTCGGGAAACCCGAAAGAGAGACCACGCCGAAACTCCTCTGCAGTCACCGCCCATTTGTCATAGCTCTGAAGAGCGAATAGGTTTGCGATCGTGATTAAAGTGAAACTGGCCACTAAAAATACCGAGAATCTTTCAATGAAGCTAAACTTACCCCAAACAAGAAGGAAAATTGCTGCCAGCGTAAGGATTAAGGACCAGTAAACATCGTCGTTAGCTTTGGGAAATTCACCTGCTGAGTCCATTTCGTTTGTGGCAACTGCAATCTCGGATTGGAGTTTATCGCGTTCCTCTGGTTCGCCAGAAAGCGAAAGATTTCTCAGTTCCGCTTTTCTTACGTCGAGTTGAATCCTCTTGGCGATGTTTTCGTTGTAAGCGCGACCTTCCTCGGTCAAGGGGACACTTATCGCCATGGCTTGCCCAACTCCTCCCACAATCCCGCCTTGTTGCCCCAGAATCGCCAACATCATGACAAACCAATAGAACAAGATCCAATTAGCATTGGCTTGACGCTTACCGATGGTAAACTTCAATCTGGGGCCGGGCACTTCGTTAAGCGCGGCCAAGGTGGTCTTCCCATTCGTTATTGCGTAACGGCCAAGTTCGATTTGGGCGAAGACCTTGATGATGCAACCGATTATTATCAGCCAAAGAAAGTCGAAATGGGCTTCGGCTCCGGTTCTCGTCGTGGCGATCAATTCACCCGAGCCCACGATGGAACCGGCCAGAATCAAACCCGGACCGACGTTGCGCAGGATTCCTATTGTCGTAGTCGGAGCATCCCGAACTTCGGATTTCTCAGCTGCATCAGTATCGTTCATCATTTGCCTTTCGTTCCAGGTTCTTGGATGCCTCAGTAGTCGATCAACGCCAATCGTCCGCCCATTTAGAGGTCTTGTAATGACTTCGGATACGCCATTCCCTAAGGTTGTTCAACAAGCTTTCCTTGGTATCCGAATGATTGGGGTCATCCCATAGGTTGACGTACTCCTCAGGATCATTAACCAGATCGAAAAGTTGACCGAACGGTTCATCCATGAAGTGAACGAGCTTCCAGTCCTTGCTCCGAATCATGGTCATGAATTCGGAGTCGGTGAATATCAGGTCCTTGGCTTGTTCGGCATATAGGTAATCACGACCTTGCCAGCTTGGATCTTCTTCAAGGGCCGGTAGAATGCTCCTGGCTTCGATGGTTTCCGGCAAAGTCGCGCCTGCTAGTTCAAGAATAGCCGGCCCGAGATCCATAAGCTGTACGAGATCCTCGACTTTGCGACCGCCCTTGAAACGACTCGGAGCATAAACGAGCAAGGGAACTCGAGTAATCTGCTCGTACATCGTCCACTTCTGGCTGTGTCCGTGATCCGTTAGGTTGTCGCCATGATCACTGGCAAACACGATCACGGTATTTTCCAGTTCCCCTTTTTCCTCCAACGCCTTCATGATTTCGCCGACTTTCTCGTCTATCATGGTCACGTTTGCCAAGTAGTGAGCTCGTTGCCTGCGACGCTGCTCCTCGGTCGGGTTAAGCATGTGGACGACGGAGTCGTGATCAATCTCCGCGTTGTGTACGCGCATAGCCTTGAAAGGAGGCGGTTGACCATCAAGATCTTCTGGCGTTACGGGGGC
>JABHOU010000650.1 GCA_018695085.1 Opitutia bacterium
GGCAAAAAGACCTTCATCAAGATAGTCGATCAGTCCACCGGTGGCTGGGGGCACGTTACCGCGGACAACTTCCAGTTCGACGGCAAGCTCCTCAAGCAATACTTCAAAGTCCCCGCTGATTGAATAATCCCATTGCCCCCTAAAGAAAGCACCATGAAGAAAATAACTGCCCTTTTCCTCCTTGGCTGCTTTGCCTTGTCTATCCTCACAGGGTGGCCCCAAGGAGCCGCCAAGCCAAATATTTTGTTCATCGCGGTGGATGACCTGCGGCCTGAGCTTGGCTGTTACGGCAGCACGGTGGCCAAGTCGCCCCACATCGACAAACTGGCCAGCCAGGGCACGGTCTTTAACCGGGTTTATTGCCAAGTGGCGGTCTGCGGGGCTTCGCGGGCCAGTTTGATGACCGGACTTCGGCCCACTTGGGAACGTTTTCTCAAGTACGACACCTTTGCCGATAAAGACGCTCCTGGCGCCATGACTCTGCCCGAGGAATTAAAGAATAATGGATACCACTGCATTTCCAACGGAAAGATCTTCCACCACAAGAACGACACTGCAAAACGGAGCTGGAGCGATGACCCATGGAAGCCCGAGATGGGTGGAACTTCCTTTATCGATCCGAAGTCAAAATCCATGATAGGCGGGCGCAAGAAGCGCGGCCCGGTTTTGGAAAGCCCTAAGGTAAGCGACACCGCATACCCGGATGGACAAATCGCGGACAAGACGATCGCAGACCTCAAGCGCATGAAAAAGGAGGAGAAGCCCTTCTTTCTCGCATGTGGCTTCATCAAGCCGCACCTGCCATTCTATGCGCCTAAAAAATACTGGGATCTTTACGACCGGGCATCCCTAGAGCTTGCGGACAATCGCGAACGCCCGAAGAACGCCCCTTCTGCACTCAGGGGCTCGGGCGAGATTCACAACTATCATGACCGGGGAATGAAATACAACAGCGATGAATGGCACCGGGCATGCCTGCATGGATACTATGCTTGCGTAAGCTACGTCGATGCCCAGATCGGGAAGATCATGAAAACCTTGGACGACTTGGATCTGCGGAAAAACACAATGGTCGTCCTGTGGGGAGACCACGGATGGCACTTGGGCGAGCACAATTTCTGGAGCAAGCACAACCTCATGCACCTCTCGACCCGATCCCCCTTGATCGTCTCCGCACCCCGTTTCAAGTCCGGACAAACCTGCGACCGTCTAGTCGAATTCGTCGACCTCTACCCTACTCTCATTGACCTGAGCGGTCTCAAGTCAGTCAACGAAAAATTGGAGGGGACGAGCTTCAAACCCTTGCTCGAGAAACCCCGTTCTCCTTGGAAAAAAGCAGTCTTCTCCCAATTCAAATCGGCCAACGGCGTGGTGACCGACAGCTATAACTTCGCCGAGTTCGACGACGGACAGAAAATGCTATTCGATTTGAAAGCGGATCCAGATGAGAACGTCAATCTGGCCGCCTCCCCGGAACACAAAAAGACTCTCTACCGTTTGGGGAAAATGCTCAAAGATGGATGGAGCAAGATCCTGCCTAATGAAACAAAACGGTAGACTCAGATCGGGCTCGGACCAACCATACTAAATGTATTACATTCTAAAGTTAATGACTCACCCTTTGGTTTTGTCACTTCTCTTTCTTGCGCCAGCACTCTGCCTGGGCGAGCCAGGCGTTTCGTCCTCTGCCTCAAAGGGTACACCCGCCTTCGACTGGTCGGCCGTGGACACCCAACCCGAGCAAGCCAAGCATATCCTCAAGGCCATCCGCTCTTGGCGGGGCGATAAGGAGAAGAACGGGGGAAAGAAACTACGTGTCGTCTACTTTTATCCCAAGGACCGCAAACCCCTCAAGGAACATACGAAACGCTGGGATGGGATCATGAACGACATTCAGGATTTTTACCGTACCGAGATGAAAAGGTTGGGATATGGGAAAGTCGAGTTGGGCCTCGAACGGGAGAACGGGTTGCTCAAGCTACACGAGGTTCGCGGCAACGCCAACGACGACGGTTCCTACACCTACGCCTCAGGTAACAAAATCAGGGGAGAAGTATTCAACGCCCTACAAGCAATAGGGATCAATCACCGGGAGGAAACTATCCTGATCGTATGCGGTCTTTCCCGGACCGAGGGAAAAAAAGTCACCATCTATTCCCCCTACTACGGAATGGGAGCCAATCACATCTACGGCCTCTGCTTCACCGCCGACATGGACTGGTTGTCCATCGACGGGCTACGACCCGATCCCACCAAGACCATTTTGCAAGTCAAGGAACACCGGGGCTACGAACCCTTTAGCCTCGCCCGCTTCAACACGACCTACGTCGGCGGGGCCATCCACGAGCTCGGGCACGGCATGTCCCTCCCCCATAATCATGCGACCAAGATTGAGGCCAAGATGGGGACCGCTCTTATGGGTGCGGGCAACTACACCTACCGCAAAGAATGGCGCAACGAAGGAAAAGGCTCCTTCCTCACTCACTCGAGCGCCCTGCGCCTGCTCGTTCATCCCCTCTTCAGCGGTACGACCAAGCAAAGCAAGGAATCACCAAAGGCAAAGTACGGAAAACTCAACGTCTCCCACGCCGAAGGGAAGATCCATATACGGGGAACCATCGGATCCGCCATTCCTGCGGTGGCCATGATCGCCTACAACGACCGGGAGAACAAGGGACAGCGGGGATACATGGTGAACAAGGACTACGACGCCACGACATGGACCTCGGTCCTTAGCCCGGACGGTGAATTCCGCATTGGCATAGGCGACTTGGGGGATGGAAACCACCAGATTCGCTTGCTCAGCGTACATGCAAACGGGGCAACGGCAACCAAGCGACTCCACTACACGATGAAGGACGGGAAACCTGACTTCACGCGAGCCCAAAAGGAAATCGCGAACATTTTATCTAAGTAACGAAACTTCGAACCATTCAACTCTTTTACGAAAGCAGAATCATGAAAATCATAACCTTCGCCACCACTGTCCTTGCCTTAACCTTCTCCTCGAACCTTTCGGCCGAGTTCAAGGCGGACAAGGAAGTATCCTACGGGCCCCACGAACGCAACGTCTTGGACGTCTACTGGAACAGCAAATTCAAAAACGCACCCATCGTATTCACGATTCACGGCGGCGGATTTAAGAACGGGAGCAAGGCCTATTGCAACAAGGACATGATCAAACTCTACATGTCCAAGGGTTGCATCGTGGTCTCCCCCAACTACCGCCTCGTCGGGAAAGGCGAACCCGTGAACAAGGACGATTGCGCCATGGACACCGCCATGGCCGTGGCCCATATCCAGGCCAATGCAAAGAAATACGGGGGCGACCCAACTAGAATCGTCTCTACGGGAGCTTCAGCCGGTGGCTACATCAGCGCCTGGATTGCCTACCAGAAGAATTGGAAATGGCCCGCCTATGCCAAGCACAAGCCGGAGAAACTGAATATCGTGGGCTGGTTCGGCAACAGTCCCTTCCTTCCGAAAAACCTCATCAATCAAGTTGGCGCCGGCGACCCTCCCGGTTTCGTCATGTACGGTGGGAAGAGAGAACATCCCGCCACCCCCGCCAAACAGGGCCACGACATCCAGGCCGCCCTCAAAAAGAACAAAATCTGGAGCAAGATGGTCTACATCGACTTCATGGGACATGTGCCCGCCAAACGCGTCCTCTTCAGTCCGCAATCAAGGGACAAGGAAACCCATGAGGCATACCTCGAGTTCCTCGAAATGGTCTGTCACGGCAAAGGCAAGCCCACCGGGGGCGACGTCATTAAGGTAAAGCCGGCCAAGAAAAAGTAAGATCGATCTCGCATTACCAAAATCATCTTTTTTGAAAAAGGCATTGAAAACAACCCTTTTAATAGTCGCTTTGGCGGTTCTCGCCGACCTTTGGACATACGCAGCGAACCCGAAGAACATTTCCTTGGTAAAGATCGACGGTCGCCATTGGCTCGTCAACCCTGATGAAAAACCCTTCTTCGCTCATGGCATAACTCATGCCGGCAACCGGCTAGCAAAACTCGATTTCAAAAAATTTTCGCAATTCTGCAAGGAGCTCGGTTTCAACGCATACGGATACGGCTGCCCTCAGCAGCTCCGCAAAGACATGCCCTATGTTGCAAGCTGGAATCACCTCGTTCCCATTTCATACTACCGAGGCAAGAATGGCGTCAAGTTCGTCGACGTGTTCGATCCCAAGGTGGAAGCCCGTATGGAAGCGGGAGTGAAAGCATATTGCCTGATTAACGCGAAGACCTCACGCAACGTCATCGGTTATTGTTGGACAGACCTCGGTTCTTGGCCTTTGGAAAACCCTTCGGGCAAGAACTGGGTCGACTTCATCCGCAAGTTGCCAAAGAACGCAGCCGGTCAAAAAGCCTACCAAGGTTTCCTGAAAACATGGGAAGGCGATGTTGGCACAGCGCGCGACCAGGCCTTTCTTCGTCTCATTGCCCGTAAATATTTTCGTATCATCGGAGAAGCTCAACGAAAACATGCCCCCGACCACCTTGTCTTCGGAGACCGTTTCGCCTTCAACACCCTGGATGACGACGTCATGAAGGAAATGCTACCCTATGTGGACGGCATCGCAATCCAACCGCCTTTTCATGGCCAATTCCCCAAGGAAAAGTTCGACGAAATTCACCGACTTACCCAAAAGCCCATCCTGATCTGCGACTTTGCGATCCGTTTCAAGGATGGCGAAAAGGACATTCGCAGTTGGAAACCGGCCGCCAATTCCGTGGCCGCCGGAAAAGCTTATGCCGAGTACGTCCAAGCCGCCCTCCAAACCGATTACGTAGTCGGCGTCTTTTGGTGTAATCCGGTCGATACTCCAAAGGGCTTCGGCAAGTCCGGCGTCAAGCAGGGGTTCTTCGGCGAAGAAATGGTTGGAAGGCCCGGCCTTGATCAATCCGTAAAAGAGGTAAATTCCTACCGCGAGAGTCTAACGCCCAAAAAATGAAATCCACTCTTCCATTCTTGCGGAGCCCAAAAAGGTAAGGCAGGGTAAGAATCTTTCAAGAGAGAACGTTCAGACTAATAAATCAGATAGAAACACCATGAAAATAACGTCGCGCAGAGACTTCATCAAAACCTCGGGAGCCGTAGGCAGCTTCTTCATTCTGCCTTCCGGATTGCGGGCAAATTCCCCCAACGGCAAAATTTGCACCGCCCACATCGGTACCGGAGGGAAAGGCCGTGTGGATACCGCTTACCTGGCCAAGCACAAGCACGTGGAAGTGCTGGGCTTATGCGACGTCGACTACAAGCACGGCAAAATTGACACCTGGTCCAAACAATTCAAAAGCGCGACCGCCTATCAGGACTACCGTGAGATGCTTGCCGAACTCGACGAAAAGATCGACGCGGTATCCATCTCCACACCTGATCATACCCACTACCCCGCCACCCTGGCAGCGATGGAGCTCGGCAAGCACGTCTACACTCAAAAGCCCCTTACCCACAAGCTATTCGAGGCCCGGCATCTTGCCAAGTTCGCCAAGGAAAAGGGACTGACCACCCAAATGGGAATCCAGAACCAATCCAGGGAGGCCTACCGCTTGACCCGTAACTACCTGCGTGAGGGAATTCTCGGCAAAATCAGCAAAGTATACGTCTGGTCCTTCAAGACTTGGGGATACGATGGAAAACCCTTCAAGGAAAAATCCGAAACTCCGGATTCCCTGGACTGGAACCTTTGGCTGGGCACCGCTCCCGTTCATGATTACGTCAGCAAGGTTTATCACCCCGGACAGTGGCGCAAGCTCATCGACTTCGGTTGCGGTACGCTCGGTGACATGGGCATCCACATCTTCGATACCCCCTTCAAGGCTTTGGATCTGAAGGACCCCTTGTGGGTGGAAGCAGAGTGTCGCGAACCCAACGGTTTCGGCCATGCGGAAAAGAACATGGTGCGTTACGGCTTTGCACCGTCCAAATACACCACCGATGACTTTACCTTCACTTGGTGGGACGGGGCCGAGGCTCCCCGTCACAAAAACAACCCCGACCTGATCCTGCCCAATGGCGACCAATTGCCCAAGCAGGGTGCGGTCTTCGTAGGCGAAGGCGGGCGGATGGTCCTTCCCCACTGTTCCATGCCCACCTTCTACCCGGATTCCGTTCTGAAGAAGGTCGCCAAACCGGACATCAAAGGGGTCGACCATTACACCCAGTTCCTCGATGCCATCGAGGGCAAGGACAAGACCCTCGCAGGTTTCGACTACGCAGGTCCCCTCGCCGAGTCCCTCTGCCTCGGAGTTGTCGCCTGTCAATTCCCTGGCAAGCGCCTCGACTGGAACGCAAAGAAGATGAAGGTCACCAACTTGACCGAAGCCAACCCGCATCTCGAAGGCAAATACCGAAAGTTCTGATTCTTGGGTTGCCCTTCCCGTTTCTCAAAAACCCGAACCATAAACGTCAGGTCCAAATTGCTTGGGTGGCTGTTGGCCACCCTGCTTTGCTTCACAAATGCGTTGGAACTGACTGCGTCGGACAAACCGAACGTGGTGTTCATTCTCTCGGACAACCAAAGCTACTACGAGATGAGCTGCCACGGTCACGCCGACATCAAGACCCCGCATATCGACAAGCTCGCAGGGCAAAGCGTGGAATTCACCAATTTCCATGCCCCTCCCTTTTGCTCGCCCAGTCGGGCTGTCATCCTGACCGGCCGCTACGCGATGCGTTCGGGGGTCTTCACAACCATCGCGGGACGCTCCATTCTCCATAAGGACGAGAAGACTTTGCCCCAGTTTCTCAAGCCGGACGGCTACCACAGCGCAATATTCGGCAAGTGGCACCTTGGATTCAGCTACCCGTACAGACCACAGGATCGTGGGTTTGACGAGGTATTTGTCCACGGCGGAGGGGGCGTCGGGCAAATGGAGGACTACTACGGCAACTCCCTCTTCGACACGACTTTCATCCACAATGAACAAGTCAGCCCGAGCAAAGGCTATTGCACCGACGTCCTGTTCGACCGGGCAATGAAATACGTCGAGGACAAGCACAAGGCGAAGCAGCCTTTCTTCTGCTTCGTGTCTACCCCGGTAACGCACTCCCCCCACCACGGGCCGAAGGAACTGGTCGCTCAATTGAAGACCAAGGGCATCCAAGGAAACGTTCAACTGTATGCTCAGGTCCAGAACCTTGATACCAACATCGGACGCATGATGAAAAAGATCGATGATCTGGGCCTCGCCCAAAACACTATCTTAGTCTACGCCTCCGATCAGGGCATGAACGACCGTGGTGCTCCCCATGGTGACAACCGAAAGGGTCTTGGCTACGACCCAGCCCATCACGTCCCTTTCATGATCCGTCTCCCGGGAGCCAAACCCAAAGTCATTACGCGGCTCGCTGGCATGATCGATTTTTTTCCAACCATCCTCGATCTCTGTGGCATCAAGAGACCGGACAATGCCGACGGCATCAGCCTGAAACCCTTGTTGCTGGACAAAAAAGGCTACCCCGAAGACCGTACGCTCATCATCCAGTGTCCCCGCAGTCGGCAGGCGAGCAAATGGAAGAATTCGGCCGTCAAAACCGACCGCTGGCGCCTGGTCAATGGAGAAAAGCTTTACGACGTCACGATCGACCCCCGCCAGAATACGGACGTAGCGCAAAAGAATCCAGAGGTCGTGAATCAGCTACGAAATGCCTACGAACCCTACTGGGCAGACCTGCCCGACCAAGCAAGTACACTCAGCCGACACCTGCTCGGGCATCCCGATTGTCTGGACGAGATCGCCCTCAACGGAATGGATTGGTACCGTGGGGGATCCCCTTGGAACAGCGGGGCCTACAACCGGCCTTCCAGCGGAGCCTGGGCTGTTACCGTTTCCGAAAAGGGCCGTTACCAATTCGAATGCCGGCGCTTTCCGAGAGCCGCCGACAAACTGGTTGGCGCATCGAAGGCCGAGATTCAAATCGGCGAGCATACCGTCAAAATCGATCTTTCCGAAGAAGCCAAGAAGGCCTTCTTTGAGCTCATCTTGGAAACCGGAGATTATGATCTAGAAGCCTCGTTTTCCAACGGCAAGAAACGCTTCGGTGCTCTCTGGGTCTACGTAAAAAAACTTTAAAATCCAGCGAACTAAGGAATGTCCCGACATATCCTATGTTGCCATTCCCGCGGGAGTGCTTTTGTATCCTTTGGCACTTCCACTCCGCATTCTTTACCTTAATCTAAAGCGAACAAAGAAGGGAGCTCATTTCAACCGCTTGATCATCAGATTGCGGTAATGCACGGGGGAGGAATGGTTCTGCAGCCCAATAAAACCAGTGGCCCGCTTCAGCCCGCCGACTCTTGAGTTCTTCTCGGCAAGTTTTCCAAGGTCGGCCTTCACGATGGGTTTGTCGTTTAGCCAGACCTCGCAAGTGGAGCCTTGGCAACGAATCCTCATGCTTTGCCACTCGCCCGCCTTCTTGCTGGCCCGAACGCTGGGAGCGCAAACCGCGTAGATGGCTCCGGTAAACTGCGCCGGCTTGAGGTTTTTCCATTTTGGCCCGTAATCGTCCAGCACTTGGATTTCCATACCGGCCACCCAAGGGGCGCCCTTATCAGGAGCTCGTATGAAGACTCCGCTGTTGCCGTTCACGGGAATCTTAAATTCCAACCGCAAGTCAAAATCGGAGAATTCCTCCTTCGTTGCAATCCACTGGGAACCGGATTTTCCGGTACATGAAAGAATGCCTTTCTTGGCTGCCCAATTGGAGGTGGGACCACCCATGCCTTGCCATCCCGATAGATCCTTACCGTTGAATAGGCTGGCAAAGCCGGATTTCTTTTCGGCAGAGCAGACGAGAGGTGAAAGAATAAACAAAATCGAGGAGAGAGTCTTCTTCATTCCAAGTGTAATGAAAAGGGAATGATTCAAAGGCAATTGCAATTTAGCCATGGGGAAATGGATCCAGTTTGGAGTCAAGGAAAGCAAATCACGAACAAGACCGAAACCGTGTTGCCAAACAAGGCCATGAAGGGAAAGATTCAAGGCACATGAGGAAAAAAATTATTTCAGGCATTCTTTTTGTATTGGGAATAACCTTTTTGGACGCCAGGACCGACAAGCCTAACGTCATATTCATATTAACCGACGACTTGGGTTACGGAGACCTCGGCGTTCTTTTTCAAAAGAAGCGCGAGGGAGTTCAGCTCAAAACCCCGGAATTGGATCAAATGGCCGAGGAAGGCACGGTCATGAACCGGCATTACTGTCCCGCCCCCATTTGCGCGCCCTCACGGGCTTCCCTCATAACGGGTATGCATCAGGGGCACTCGAACGTGCGCAACATGCAATTCGACAAGGCCATCGAGGATAATTGGAATTTTGCCAACACCTTGCAGAAAGCGGGTTACCACACCATCCATTTGGGCAAGTACGGATTGCAGGGTTGGGGCAATTCTCCGGAAAAATGGGCAGGTTATCCGACGAAACGGGGCTTTGATTATTTCTATGGCTATGTCAGGCACGTGGACGGACACCAGCATTACCCGGCAAATTTCTGGGAACTCGGAGATAATAAATCCCACCAGCAAAAAAAGGAAGTCTGGGAAAACAACAAGGAAGTTTCCGCAGGTTTGGACAAATGCTACACCACCGATTTATGGACCGCCAAGGCCAAGCAATTGATCGTGGCCGAAACCAAGGAGAATCCCAAGCGGCCGTTCTTCCTATTTCTATCCTACGACACCCCCCATGCCGCGCTGCAATTGCCTACCATCGCCTACCCCAAAGGCAAAGGCATCAAAGGCGGACTGCAATGGCTGGGGAAACCCGGCAGAATGATCAACACGGCAGAGGGAACCATCGATCATTATCGCGATCCCCATTACACGGACAAGGGCCTGACGGACGTGGCAGAGAGGTTTGCCACTTCCATTACCCGGATTGATCATTGTATCGGTGATCTTCTGCAAACCCTCAAAGACCTTAAGATCGACAAGGAAACCATTGTCATATTCTCCTCCGACAACGGTCCTCACCGGGAAGCCTACATCAAAGGAGCGCGATGGAGCCCATCGGTCTTTGAATCCGCCGGCAGGTTCACCGGATCCAAGGGCTCATCCCAAGAAGGAGGACTACGCGTACCCACGTTGGCGTGGGGACCTTCCAGGATAAAGGCGGGGCAAAAATCCAATGCGCCTTCCCAGTTTCACGATTGGATGGCCACCTTTTGCGATTATGCCGGCCTTGTTGCGCCCGCAAGAACGGATGGAGTCTCCCTGATCCCGACCCTTCATCAGGCGGGCAAGCAAAGGAAAGGCGTAGTCTACGTCGAATTCAATAATCAACAGGGACTGTACTTGGATGGCTACAAAGGCTTACGGATGAAAGCCACGGATCATTCGGTCGACTTTGCCATTTTCAACACCATTGATGACGAACCCGAATCAAAGAACTTAGCCGGAACCTCGGAAGAGTTCATTCTTTTGCAAAAGAGAATGAAGGACGAAGTGCTCAGGATAAGAATGCCCAACCGGCATGCCAAAAGATCCTATGATGGCGAATTTGTCCCCGCCCTGGACATTGACGAAGCTGATTTAAGCCAGGGCGTGTTGGTCAAATCCTACCTGGGCGAATGGGACTGGGTTCCCGAGTTTCTTCAAATGAAAGCCAAGACGGAATCCTTGGAAAAGAACATCGCCCTAGGGTCGCTTCCTGCCGAAAAAAGCGCTGGCTTGCTGTTCTCCGGATACCTCAAAATTCCGGAGTCGGGGGATTGGACCTTTCAGTGCGAGGCTTCGGGTGGTTTGATCTTCAAGATACACAACAAGTTGGTCCTCGATGGTGACTATAAGTACGACGGCAGCGAGATCAGCTCTATGGTAAGACTGGCTGAGGGCATTCATCCCTACCGCTTGTATTACAAGACTTCTTCCGAACAACCCGCCCTCAGCCTGCAATGGGAAGGCCCAAATACTGCCAAGGGCTCGATCCCCCCTGATGCGTTGCTTGCGCAAGGTAAGCACAAGCGCGGGAAGAAACTGCACTGAGAATTCTTTGAACTTCTATGAATCGGGGAGTGGGGTGGCATGGATTTGCGCAACTTTTGATTGTTCTCGCGCGTTAAACTATCACTCCGACTTTATTCAGATCACTCTCCATCCAACATTACGTTAATCCACATGAAACACCCAAGCCATTCCTTCTTGCTCGCCCTCCTCGCCCTCGCCGGAGCTTGCTTCTTCACTTCGACTTCCCTGTCGGCCGTGGACAAGCCGAACGTCGTGCTCATCTATATCGATGACTTGGGTTACGGGGACGTCGGATGCTATGACTGCAAGGACATACCCACCCCGCACGTCGACCGGTTGGCCAAGGAAGGGGTACGCTTCACTGCCTCCTACATCACCAACCCGCCCTGTTGTCCAAGCCGCTGCGCCCTGATGATGGGTCAGTACGGCCAGCGCTTCGGGAAATACGGGATGTCCCGCGGACTGCCCATCCCCGAGGACCGCCCGACCCTCGCCAAATTCATGGGGCAGAATGGATACGTCACCGGCCAAATCGGAAAGTGGGACATCGGGACCAAGGCCCAAGGGCCACTCCAGGTTGGGTTCGCGGAGGTCGCCCAGAAGCCACCCAAGAAAAAGGGGTCGAAATATTTCTGCAAAAACAAGGCGGGAAAGACCCAGTGGCTTACAGATTATGACGGAGATAATATCGTCAAATTTATCGAGCGACATAAATCAGAGCCTTTCTTTCTCTACTGGGCACCCGAAGCCGTGCATTCCAAGAATGACGAAGCTCCGCCCAGCCTGACCAAGCGCACCACGGCCAAGGGCAAGCGAAGCAAACTGGCCGGAGCCATCGTCTCGGTCGACGATCAGGTGGGCAAGCTCATCAAAGCATTGAACGAACATGACCTACGCAAGAACACCCTTATCATCTTCTCAAGCGACAACGGAGCCAATGTCGGTGAGGAAGGATCATCCGCTCCTTACCGGGGAGGAAAAGGGAGCGGCACACAACAGGAAGGCTGGGTACGCGTACCAACCATTTTCTCGATGCCCGGCGTAGTTCCCGAAGGCAAGGACTACCACAAGCAAATCGCCAACTTCGATTTCTATTCCACCATTGTATCGGTAGCCGGCTTGCCCATCCCGAAACATTGCGACGGGGTGAACCTGATCCCTTTTCTCACTGGCAAGAACAAGGACGAACCACACGAGTATCTTTTTTGGCTCAACAACGAACCGGGAGATGCCGAAAGAAGACATCTCATTGCCGTACGCTGGAAGAAATGGAGACTTTACAAAAAGTACGCCAAGGATCCTTGGCAATTGTTCGATCTCGAAGCCGACCCCAAGGAAGAGCGGAACGTCGCGGACAAGCATCCCGGGGTCGTCAAGCAGCTCTCGGCCAAACACGCGGACTGGGTCAAGACCCTCGCCCCGCTGGGCAAGATTCCCAAACTCGCAAGATCCGACGATCGAATTGGAACGGGGCACGGCTGGGCGTACGCAAAAGATCCTGCCAAGTAAGTAATTTATTGGTCAGGTTTTGCTTTCCACTCTATGTATTTATCGTCGCGTTCTACCCTACTGATTCGCGAAAAAAACTTTTGAATAAGAATGTTTTTGGAGTTGCGGAAAAAGTGCTCTAAGAAAAAATCATTTATGTTCACTAAAACAATCCGCAGATCTTTCCTCAAGGGAATGGGAGTCAGCCTTGCCCTCCCCATGATGGAATCTATTGCTCCCCGGGCTTACGCCGCCGGCTCCTCGAAAGCCAAACGGATGGCCATCGTATCCGTTCCCTTCGGGATGGTGGTGGACAAGTTTCACCCAAAAGACACGGGAGAAAACTGGACGCTCTCCCCCACGCTTGCTCCCCTCGCCGAACTCAAGCAGGACTTCACGGCCTTTTCCGGTCTCGACCACGGAGTGAATGGAGGCCACGCCGCCAACCATACTCTCCTAAGTGGCATCAAGAGTACCGAGCGGGCAGGCTACCCCGACGGGAACCTTACCGTCGACCAGAGAGCCGCCGAGTTGGTTGGTCACCAGACCCGTTTCCCATCTCTTGTGTTCTGGCGGGACGGCATGAGCTATACCCGCACCGGAGTGCGTGTCCCGGCTTTAGAGAAACCCAGTGACGCTTTCAATCTCATGTTCGTGAACGATACGGACGAACAGAAAAAATTCAACCGGGCCGCCTTCCGGTCAAGCGGAAGCATTTTGGATACCGTGCTTGAGGACGCCCGTAAACTGCAGCATGAACTCTCCGGCAACGACCGTCACAAGCTCGAGGAGTACTTCGACTCGATTCGGGAAACGGAAAAGAAGATCGAGATTTCCAAGGGATGGGTCGACAAGGACAAGCCCCGCATCAAGGGCCAAGGAATGAACAGCGTCGCTGCGGGAAGCCGGGACGATGCTCTTGGCAGTAATCAGGTCGAAATCTGGATGGACTTGATGTTACTTGCCTTGCAGACCGACTCAACGCGCATCGTTTCGATGGCCGCCAACAACTGCAATTGGGGACTGGAGGGTGTGACCGACAGCTACCACACCCTCTCGCACCATGGACAACGCGAGGAAGTGCTAGCCCAGTTGGCAATCGTGGAAGAGTTCCTAATGAAAAATTTCGCCCGGTTTATCAAGCGGCTAAAAGACATTAAGGATGCGGAGGAACGCCCTCTTCTCGAAAGTACTCAGGTCTTGTTTGGCTCCGGACTGGGAAGCGGAAGTCGGCACAGCAATGTAGACCTTCCCCTCATCCTCGCAGGTGGGGGATGGAAGCACGGCCGTCATCTGGATGCCCGACGCAAACAACCGCTTTGCAACCTTTTCCTCAGCATGCTCCAGCGCATGGACGCCGAACAAGACTACTTCAACCGAAGCAGCGGCACTTTGACTGGCTTGTCCTGATTATGCATCACCCAATCCTCTGCCTCGCATCGGTGGCTTTGCTTGCCCCTTTTGCGAGTGCCGATGATCCACAAGCTTTCTTCGAGCAACATTGTATCCATTGCCACGGAGAGCATAAACAAAAGGGTAAACTTAGGCTCGATGGTGAAACTTGGAACCGGGCCGAAGAAAACAAAACAGAGCTTTGGCAGGAAGTCATAGACCGAATAGATTCCGGGGAAATGCCTCCGGAGGAGGAACCAAGACCTCCCGCGAACGAGCGTTCTGCCATTCTTTCCCACCTGCGGACACTTCTTTCAAAGACCACTGCCAACGCCAAGCCGAAGCAAGTTACGTTGCGCCGCCTCAACCGGCTTCAGTACCGCAACACGATACGGGATTTACTTCTTCTTGACCTAACGGTTAACGACCCGACCGAAGCCTTTCCAGCCGACGACAAACTCGAGGGCTTCGACAACCTTGGCGAAGCTCTGCAAATGTCGGATTTCCTTCTCCGTCAATACCTGAAGGTCGCCCGACGCTTGGTGGACCTGTCCACCTTTGCCGACCATAAGCCGGAACCCGTCACTTACACTCTGCGACAGGAAGGTAAAAGCCGCCCCAAGAATTTCAGTACTGGAAGAGACGACCCCACCCGATCATACGCCGTTTTGACCAGCAACGACGAACGGGCTCCCGGTGATCCGAGAGGGCAATCGCTTACAAACTGTAGAGACGGGGCCACTCACGATGGATATTATGACTTCACCTTCGAGGTCGAGTCTCAAGGGAGGGGAAACCTAACGAAAGTCTTTGGCGCCCAGCGTCGCAACGACTATCCGGTGTACCGGCCCGAAGATCTCCATCGCTTTGAGATTTATGTCACGGCACCCAACAAATCATCCGCCGTGCAAACCCGTCCACGCACTTTGGTTCACGCCATCGACTTGCCGGACGAAGAGCGGGTGGTAATCAAAAAACGGATTTGGCTCCCCAAGGAATGGAGGGTCGAGGTCGGCTTTGGCAACGGCTATTGGGGGGTGGTCGACCCCATCCTTCTGGTTGACCCCGGATTTGACTTGGAAACTTTTCGCGAACTCCCCAAACGGGAACAATACTCACTCTATGGAAAACTTCTGATCGATCGCTTCGAAAAGGCCGATGCTCCCCGTATCACGATCCACCGGGCGATCGAGACCGGTCCCGTCTACCGACAGTGGCCGCCCGCCAGCCACGAGATGATCTGGGGCAAGGAAGGACAGTCCGACGATGAAGTCGTCCGGATTTTCGCAACCCGAGCCTTCCGCCGGCCCGTAAGCGAAGAGCAAATAGCTCCCTACCTTCGCCTCGCGCGAACCAGCCCCGAAGGCCTTCGCAGCGCCATCGAAGCGATCCTGTGCTCCCCGAGGTTTCTCTACCTTCAGGAAAACGGCGATGAGTTGGACGATTACGCGATCGCCTCCCGTCTTGCGTATTTTCTTTGGAACACCATGCCGGACGAAGCCCTGCTCAAGGATGCGGCCGAGACAAAACTGAGGAACCCCAAGACTCTTACAAAACATCTCGAGCGCATGCTGTCCGATCCACGCTCGGACGAGTTCATCCACTCCTTCGTTTGGTCATGGTTGCACTTCGATAACACCGTCGAGATGGCCCCTGATCCAATTAAATTTTACGAGTTTCACCGTAACCGCATTGACGAAGCAATGATTGAAGAATCACGGGAATTCTTCCGCTATCTCATCGACGAAAACTTACCGATCGCCCGCTTTATCGACGCCGACTTCGCTTTCATCAATTCAAATTTGGCGAGACATTACGGCCTGCCCGGAAAGGTGAACACCGTGACGGCCTTTCGCAAGGTTTCCCTTACCGAAACACCTCTGCGAGGCGGACTTCTCGGGCAAGCCTCCGTCCTGACTGCCTCCGCCAACGGGGTCGACACCTCACCGGTTGTCCGGGGCATTTGGATCCTCGAAAATTTACTCGGAACCACACCCGACTCACCACCTCCTGACCTCGACCTTCCCGAACCCGATGCACGGGGTGAACTGACCATCCGCGAACTGTACGCAAAACACCGCACGCTCCAGTCTTGTAACGACTGCCACAAAAAAATCGACCCTCTCGGTTTCGCCCTCGAAAACTTCGATGCCACCGGACAATGGAGAACGCAGTATGAGTCCGGGCACCGGATCGAGTCCTCCGGGCGGATGCCCGACGGCAAAACATTCAAGAATCTTGACGGGCTCAAAAAGATCATGGCAAGCGACCTGCGCCAATTCTCCCGCAATCTCTGTACCAAGTTACTCACTTATGCCACCGGTCGCACCATGGAGGTCTCCGACCGGCCTGAGATCGATCGATTGGTCGAGCTATCCTTGGAAAATAAAATTGGGCTCAAGGACCTGCTCCGCGTGATCGTTACCAGTGAGATCTTCTTGAGCAAATGATACCATCCGGTTACGAAGTGAGCTCCGCATAAAGATCTTTCGCTCCCTTTGCTCGGGGAGAATTTCACATACTTTGGATCATTCGTTATTGAGCAACCTTGGGGCGGTAAAGCCACGCTCTCTGGCAACCTGTAGTTCTTTCTGTAACTCAGCCACCTTCTTGGGAAATTTCTTGGCCAGGTTCACTCGTTGGCTCGGGTCCTTCGCATAATGGTAGAGCTCGACCGGATCCTTGTCATCCGCCGGATAATTGCGTTTTGCCTCCCAGTTCTTGTGCACTCTTGAGTGGTATCCTGACTTCCCTTCGATCAAATTCCATTCTCCCACTCGAATAGCCCAGGCACTTTCGCGGGTATTGTGAACATGCACCGTTCGGGGGTTTGCTTTTTCACCCTGCAGCAGAGGCAACAGATCATGAGAATCTTCGGCTGCGTCATCGGGTAGTTCATAGCCCAAAGAAGACGCGACCGTCGCCATGAAGTCGATCTGAGAGACCAGTTTTTCACAAGTGCTTCCTGCCTTGGTCAAACCCGGCCACTTGACGATGAAAGGAACGTGATGACCGCCCTCGTAAATATCCCGCTTCAACCCCCGGAAAGGCTCGGCCGACCAATGATCAAAGACCTCGTCTCGCCTGTAGGCATACCCTTCCGGACCATTGTCCGCGGTGAAGATAACAATCGTATTATCCGCCTGTCCGCTCTGCTCGAGTGCCTTGATAATTCGGCCACAGGCGTCATCGGTTTCATAGACGAAATCGCCATACGGTCCGGCTCCCGACTTCCCGTCGAATTCATCGTTGGGAATAATCGGGGCATGGGGCGAAGGAAAGGCAAAATAGAGAAAGAAGGGCTTATCATTGCTTGCCTGTTTTTTTATGTACTCCACCGCCTTCCGCGTAGTAGTGGGAATGTTCTCATAGGGGTCCCAACCGGAAAACATCGGACCCGGGCGGCATTCCCAGCCTCCCTCCTTGATCTTTTTCCACTTGGAGGTATCCATCATGGTGTCCGGAACGTCCACTACCTTGTCGTTCTCAATCCAACAGTAGGGTGGAAAATTGATAACCGTATCCCCAAAGTAATAATCAAAACCATGATCAAGCGGACCATTGGGTATGGACTTGGACCAGTCGAAGGCATCGGGTCCGTATCCGGACTTCTTGCCTTGCTTAATCGGTTTGGCTCCTGGCTTTTTAATGGCATCCCAGTTCCAACCGAGGTGCCACTTTCCGATCGCGGCTGTGTCGTAGCCACACTCCTTCAACATCTCGGGCATGGTAAGCCTGTCTGCATCGAAAGCGGAATCCCCGAAGGCATTCACGATTCCATGAAATTTGCGCCAGTGGTGCCTCCCGGTGAGAAGCGCGTATCGACTGGGCGTGCAGATTCCCGAAGAAGAATGCCCATCCGTGAAAACCATTCCCTCCTTGGCCAGTTTCTCAAGGTTAGGCGTAGGAATTTTTGATTTCGGATTCAATATCTTGAGATCACCATACCCAAGATCATCCGCGTAAAGAATTAAGATGTTTGGCTTGTTTAGCTTTGCATTCGATTGAAAAACAAATGAAAAAACAAGGCCGACGTAAAATGCAATTCTGACCATATCTTTTTATTAATCACCTTCCGTTCGAAATAAAGTCCAAAGTCATTTATTACTTCGAAAAGTACTGATCACTCGGAAAAAAATAATTTCAAAACCATAACAACGTGAATTTTCCATTCATCATTGATTCGTAACCTTTGACCCATCGCATGAATCCCAAGAACAAGAGAGTGCATTTGATACGATCAATCGACACGTTGAGACTTGCCATAGCCGGTGTGTGCCTGACGACTTCGGCTCTGGCTGATGAAAAACTGACTTTCTTTGAATCAAAGATTCGGCCGATTTTCGTAGAAAAGTGCTATGACTGTCACTCGGTCAAGGCCGCGGAGCAGAAC
>JABHOU010000446.1 GCA_018695085.1 Opitutia bacterium
GATGAGATCGCCTGTTTCGCCAAAATAGAGATCGAACGCGAAGCTCGGCAAATAGAAGGTCAAGGCAACGGCCCGATCAACGCTTTCGTAAATGCCTTGGAAAATGAGGACCTCAAGGATTTTAAGCTGACCGACTACCGCCAACACTCCATCGGTGGTGGTTCCGCCACCGAGTCGGCTGCATTCGTACAGTTGCTGACTAAGTCAGGACGAGTAGCCTATGGTTGCGGAATCGACTCCAGTATCGAGAAGAGCGGCATAATGGCCTTGGTCAGCGCTTTCAACCGCACGAGAAGCTAATCAGTTCTTCCCTGAGCGGGAGTCGCCTTCCAATTATTCATGAGTGTGAACGAAATGCAGTTGCTCTTGGTCTCATGGACTGCAGGTTAACACTTATAACTATCAACTATCATGGGTCCTCCTCCAATTCATTCACTTCGCAATTCCCTTACCTTCAAGCTAGTGGTTATCGCTATTCTTGTGGTGGGTTTGCTCATGCTTACGATCCCCCTCTTTTTGATCATTGAGGAACGGGAGGATCGGCGAGAAAGCGTCACTCGCGAAATCAGCGCCAAGTGGGGACTTGACCAGACAATCATCGGTCCAATCCTGACCGTTCCCTACTCTGTCACGGTTACGAGCAACTCAAACAATCGAGTGAAGACCTTTCGAGAAACTCGCTACCTGCACTTTTTACCGGAAACCCTAGAGGTAAATGGTTCCGTAATTCCCGAAACTAAACATCGCGGTATTTACGAATCCGTTGTCTACAAGTCTTCCCTCGTGCTGAAGGGGCATTTCCCGAAACTCGATTGGGATATGGCGGAGGTCGCCGAAGATGAGATCCACAAGGACAAGGCTTGGCTTACCATCGGTATTTCTGACTCTCGAGGCATTCGAGAAGATACCAGTATAACGTTCATGGAAAATGAATTGCTGCCCATGCCCGGATTGCCCACCCAGCAGGTAATAACCTCGGGGATAAAAGCTAAGGTGGACCTCTCCGACGAGAATCAGTCCCTAGAATTTGCAATCGACCTTCGCTTGGATGGCAGTTCTTCACTTGCCTTTTCGCCCATCGGTAAAACAACCTCCGTCTCGGTCGATTCCACATGGGATTCACCTAGTTTCGACGGGGCTTTTCTTCCCTTGGATAAAAACATTACCGAAGAAGGATTTTCGGCCTCGTGGAAAGTGCTTCACCTCAATCGCCCCATACCCCAAGCATGGTCCGGGAGTGCGCCCGAGGGTAATGGAAACCAAGCCTGGGATGGTAATTCCTACAAGGGCTTTCGCGGAGAAGGCGCTGCAGGGGTCTCGTTTTCCGGCCCAAACAACGTCTTGGGTGATTCCTCCTTCGGCATACGCTTCTATCTTCCGACGGACGTATACCAAAAGACAAGCCGGATGGCCAAGTACGCCATCCTTTTTCTTTGCTTCGCTTTTGCCGCCTTCTTTTTCTCTGAAATTTTGCAAAAAGCTCAAGTGCATCCCATTCAATACATCTTGGTCGGGTTCGCCGTTCTCGTTTTTTACCTTCTCCTGTTATCTCTCTCCGAGCATTTCGGGTTCGATCTCGCTTATGCCGCCTCAACGTCCGGTGTGGTACTCTTGATCTCGGGATATGCGTGCTCCATACTAAGCAGTGCTCGTCTCGGCGGTACCGTAGGAGCCGTGCTAGTGATTTTGTACGGTTATCTATACGTCATACTGCAATTGGAAAGTTACGCCTTGCTTATGGGAAGCCTCGGCTTATTCGCGGTCTTGTCCGGGGCTATGTACTTTACTCGGAAAATCGATTGGTACGCCGTTCGCCTGAATGGCAACCGGTCTAACGCAGACGAAACCTGACCTTGCCGCAAAACTCAAAAACAGGCAGCTCCGACGAGTCGCTCGAAGGTGTTCTCGAGCGCATCACCTTCTACAACGAGGAAAACGGTTATCTCATAGGTAAGCTTCGTATTGGAGAAGATGGTCAGGAGGTGACAGCCGTTGGCAAGGCTCCAAAAGTACAATGCGGGGAAACTCTGCTACTGTCGGGCACTTGGTCCACCCATCCCAAACACGGCAGACAATTCGGATTCTCA
>JABHOU010000651.1 GCA_018695085.1 Opitutia bacterium
CTGAGGATGTGTTTTATGAAGACAAGTCAAAGCCCGAGTCCCTGAAGCAAATCCAGAGCATGCACGAACATGACGATTTCTTCGGCGGCTTCATGAATAGTAGTCCGAAGCGGCTGGCTGAGGAACTGCTGGGCGAACCTGTCGTCGGGAAAAATCTACAGTACTTCAACAAACCGCCCGGCACAGGCCAAGCCACCCCCGCCCATCAGGATGGTTATTATTTCATGCTCGAACCCTGCCGAGCCCTAACAATGTGGATGGCCCTTGACCCAGTGGACGAGGAGAATGGTTGCGTGCGCTACCTTCGGGGATCGCATCTCGACGGGATGCGTCCGCATGGTCGCACCCAGACCCTCGGATTTTCGCAAGGAATTGTGGATTACGGTAAGAACGAGACCCGCGAGGAAGTCCCCTGCCCCGCCCAGCCAGGCGACCTGCTGGCCCATCATGCCTTGACCATCCATCGAGCCGACGCAAACCTCAGTTCCACTCGATCACGCCGAGCCTTGGGCTTCATTTTCTATGGCGAAAGTGCGTGCGAAGACAAAATTGCTCATGAAACCTATCAAAGAAAGCTAGCCTCGGAAATGTCAGCAGAAGGCAAAATATAACCACGACATGAAAATCAAATCATACCACTATCGAAAAATCATCGCATGGAGCTTGCCCATTTTTTGCGTGGCAACGAAGTCGGTTTTCGGGGCACCGAGCGAGACCGAAGTATTCGTTTCCGGACAAGACGGCTACCATACATATCGAATCCCGGCATCCGTTGTCACAACAAAGGGAACGTTGCTCGCTTTCTGTGAAGGACGAAAGAAGAGTCGATCGGATACCGGTGACATCGACCTGGTAATAAAGCGATCCTCGGATGGAGGGAAGTCCTGGAGTTCCATGTCGGTCGTTTGGGACGACGGCTTGAACACCTGCGGCAACCCCTGCCCCGTGGTGGACCGTGACACCGGAACCATTCATCTATTGCTTACTTGGAACTCCGGCAAAATCCATGAAAGCAAAATCAAATCAGGATTCGGCGAAGACTCGCGTCGGGTCTTCGTTTCACATTCCACCGACGACGGCAAAACCTGGACCAAACCAAAGGAAATAACTGCGGCGACCAAGAAAAAAGATTGGACTTGGTACGCCACGGGACCGGGGGCAGGCATACAGCTCGAGAAAGGCAAGCATGCCGGCAGGCTCGTCATCCCCTGCGACCACAAACTGCAGGCACATGGAGACCGCAGCTTTCGGTCACACGTCATCTATTCCGACGATCACGGAAAGACATGGCACCTCGGAGGCATTGCGCCCAAGGCCATGGTAAATGAATGCGAAGTGGTCGAGCTCTCCGACGACCGACTTCTTCTCAACATGAGAAACTACGACAAGAGTATCCGGGCGCGACAGGTCTGCTTCAGCAAGGATGGCGGTCTCTCTTGGCAAAACCAGCGACATGACAAGAAACTCATCGAACCCATCTGCCAAGCCAGTATTCGCCGACTCCGCTGGCCCGCCAAGGAACGCCCCGGGGTAATCCTGTTCTCCAATCCGGCAAGCAAGAACAAGAGAGACAAACTTACCATTCGAGCCAGCTATGACGACGGAGCTACATGGAAGCATTCTCGCGAGCTCTATTCCGGTGGTAGCGCCTATTCCTGCCTGGTCATCCTGAAGAACCAAGCAATTGGGAACCTCTATGAGAAAGACGGTTACAAAAGCATCGTCTTTACCCGACTCGATCTCGAATGGCTTCAGTCATCCACGCAAAAGTAAGCCTTTGCTAATTAAGAAACTCGGACACGGAAAAAAGATTCGATCGCCATGCCAGGAATCCAAACAGTGCGAATTTCATTCACATCATGGCTGACGGCATTGGGCATCCTTGCACTCCAAACTGTCCAAACCCATCTTGTCGGCAACTTCCCCGACGCCCAAAAATCGCACAAGGGAAGCATCACTAGCTTTGAGAAAGCGAAGGCCGGCCCAGTCGATCAACTCGAGACGTCGGTCGGAATTTGGAAAACAGAGTTCGGCAAAATGATTATAGACGACAAGCATGCAAAAACAGGCAAACAATGCCTGCAGTTGACCGGAGGAGAAGAATCAACAGTCACGCTGCATTTGACGCCGGAGGTAAAAACGGCCAGTGAACTGACTTTCCGGGCGGAGCGTTGGACAAGCCGGGCACCCTTTTCCTTTCGCATCACCGCCGACCTCGGCAAGGGTTGGAAAGAGATCTACAGCGGAGACGATAAAATCAAAGTCGGGCGAGCCTTCTTGAACCATGTCAAGGTGGGCTTGCCGGTTGGCAGTAAGCGATTGCAGTTTAGTTGTTCGAGTCCACCAAACACGGGCACCCTCATAGACGACCTGCGAATTGCACCCATTCAGCCACAGGAAATCACAGGTATTGAAGTCTTGCCGCTAACTCTTCCAGCCCTAGTCGGGAATGAAGCCTCCGCTCTGCTCAAGCTCAAGATCGAAACAACAGGTCAGCTAAATCCCATTTCACTGACCGAGTTGCATGCCTCGCTTTCAAGCGAAACTCATCTTTCGGACCTAACGTCCGTTCATGTGAGCCACAGCGGCCGCCAAGATCGATTCCCGAAAAGTAGGCCCGTCGCATCTCTGGATGCAAAGCAGGTCGGCAACAAGCCCTTAGTGTTTTCCTTATCCGACCATGCCTTCCAGTTGGCCGAGGGCACCAATTACATCTGGCTTTCCTGTCGTCTCAACAAGCAAGCCAACATTGATCATCTAATCGGGATTGCATGCCGCAAGCTCATTTTTTCAAACGGAAAAACAGTCAAGCCGGACCAAACTCCTTCCATACAGCGAATGGGAGTGGCCCTCCGGAATGGTGGTGACAATGGAGTGAACACCTACCGTATCCCAGGCTTGGCGACGACGGAAAAGGGGTCTTTGATCGGCGTCTACGACATTCGGCGACGATCGGGCGGCGACCTGCCCGGCGATATCGACGTGGGCATGTCCAGGTCAATCGATGGCGGAAGAACATGGGATCCGATGAAGGTAATCATGGATATGGGCAATGATCCGAAATGGCGTTATGATGGGATTGGTGATCCGGCCGTCCTAGTGGATCAAGGCACCGGCACAATCTGGGTTGCGGCAACATGGAGTCATGGTAACCGTTCATGGCGAGGTTCTGGCCCAGGATTAAAACCGGAGGAAACCGGTCAGTTGATGCTGGTCCGCAGTGACGATGACGGCATCACTTGGTCCAAACCGCTTAACATTACATCTCAGGTAAAGAAACCGGAGTGGTGCTTTATTTTACAAGGACCGGGCAAAGGGATCACCATGCGAGACGGCACGATCGTCTTTGCCGCCCAGTACCAAGACCCACCCGAAAAGAAACGCCTCCCCCACTCCACCATCATCTACTCGAAGGATCACGGAAAGACTTGGAAGGTCGGCACGGCCGCCTTCGACGACACGACGGAATCGCAAGTGGTGGAGATTGAACCCGGTGTTCTGATGCTCAACTGCCGGTACAATCGGAAAGCGCTCCGCGTCGTGGTGACTACCCACGACATGGGCAAGACGTGGCAAAAACATTCCACTTCTGAGAAATCCTTGATCGAACCGGGTTCATGTATGGCAAGCCTGATCGACGTTGATCGGGAGGTGGGGAAAGGCATCGGCAACTGGCTGTTGTTCTCCAACCCGGACAGTACCCGCGGTCGACATCATATCACAATCAAAGCTTCGCCCGATCGCGGTATGACTTGGCCCAAGGAGAATCGTCTGCTACTCGATGAAGAAAACAGCGCCGGCTACTCCTGCATGTCGATGATCGACGAGAAAACAGTCGGCATTCTTTACGAGGGCAGTCAAGCCCACATGACCTTTCAGCGCATTCCCTTGGAAGATCTCTTGGGAGGAAAAACCGCTCAAAAGGAAGTTCGGGCATTTCCGAAGGAAGAGATTCTCAAGCTACCCCGCGTATTTGGAGACCACATGGTCTTGCAAGCCGATGCTCCGATTCCCGTTTGGGGAAGTGCCAAGGCAGGCGCGACGGTAACGGTTGCATTCGGGGGTGAGAGAAAGAGCGTCAACGCAAATGACCGAGGTGATTGGCAGACCCGACTCGAAGCGCGTAAGACAAGTGCAAAACCATCCACTATGACAATCGAGTCAGACAGCGGAAACATTCAAATCAAGGACATCCTCATCGGTGAAGTGTGGATCTGCGGCGGCCAGTCTAACATGCAATGGCCCCTCGAACAATCGGCGGGAGGCGCAAATGAATTGGCAGCGGCAGATCATCCCAACCTAAGATTGTTGCATCTTGAGGGCGGTGCTCTCGGCAACTCGGGAAGCTACTCGCGCCAAAACCTTTCTCGACTTACTCCGGAAACTTTCTGCGCAGGCAAGTGGAAGGTCGCATCCGCCGAGTCCGCTCGCGCTTTCTCGGCGGTGGGTTGGTATTTTGGCCGGTCGCTGATGCAGGAACTGAAGGTTCCGGTCGGACTGATCTGCCCGGCAGTAGGTGGAACCCCGACCGAGGCTTGGATTCCTCGCGAGGCGTTGGCAGCCGATCCGAAGCTGAGAGGAATGGTTGCCGGCAATTGGCTCGAGAACGAGCGCCTGGGCGAATTTTCTCGAACACGAGGTCGGCAAAATTTGCTACGGGCCATGCAGACAGGTGAAGTTATCCCCAGTGATGAGCTTGGACCCAATCACTCTTTCAAACCGGGATTCATGTGGTCCGCAGGAATTGAACCAATCATTCCCTACGCGATACGGGGAGTCGTTTGGTATCAGGGCGAGTCAAACGCCGAAACAAGATCCAGAGTCCGAGAACACGGGAAATTATTTCCTCTGCTGATCAACCAGTGGCGACAACAATGGGGCCAAGGTGACTTTCCGTTCCTGTACGTTCAACTCCCGGCACTTAATCGTTCCGAGTGGCCGTGGTTTCGGGACGGACAACGTCGAACGCTCGATCATCTCAAGAATCTTGGCATGGCCGTCACGATCGACGGCGGTCATCCGTCAAATGTCCATCCTCGGGAAAAGAAAGCCGTTGGCGAACGCTTGGCGAAATGGGCGTTGGGCAAGACTTATGCACTCAAGAAACATGCAGTTTACTCCGGGCCATTGCTCGATATTGCCGAACGTGAAGGAGACTCGCTGGTCGTGTCGTTCAATCAAGTTGGTGGTGGTCTCAAGACATCCGATCAGAAAGCACCTCGCCACTTTCAGCTTTGCGGAGAAAGCGGTGTGTTTTATCCTGCAAAAGCTAAGATCATCGGAAAAAGCACCCTTTCAATTTCAAGTCCGAAAGTAGATGAACCCCTGCATGCCCGTTATGCATGGTCACCCTACCCCGAGCCCCCGGTCAACTTGTTCAACAGCGAAGGGCTTCCCGCCTCTCCGTTCTCCACCGAAAGTAAAGAAACGCTTTTCGCCCTGCAAGAAAAACGATCCACTAGAGAGAACAAAAACGCCAACCGCCCAAACATCCTGTTGATCGTGGGCGAGGATCACGGGTGTGAATTGTCCTGCTATGGCGATCCCGTCATCAAGACGCCGAACATTGACGCCCTTGCCTCCCAAGGTGTGTTGTTCGAGAACGGATACGTCACGCAATCGGTCTGCAGCCCTTCTCGAAGCACCATCTTCACCGGCTTGTACCCTCACCAGAACGGGCAACTCGGTCTTGCGACCCATCAATACGGTTGGTTTAAAAAATGGCCCACGACTTACTCCCTTTTGAAAAAGGCCGGTTACCGCACCGGCTTGATTGGAAAGACGCACGTAATTCCTGCAGAAGCGGTCGAGTCCTTCGTAGATTTTCGGTTCAAGAAATCAGCCAACTTCGCCAAGCGAAAGGTCGCGGAATATGCGGTGAAAGCAGGCGAGTTCTTCCGAGACGGCGATCAACCGTTCTTCATGACGGTCAACTACCCCGACGCCCACTGGCCGTTGCAGGGACAGGTGGACGACCTGCCCGAAGTACAGGTAGACCTGAAACGCGTAAAGGTAATGCCCTACGTTGGAGGAGAGACCCCGCGTATGCTCGCGGTGGCCCGCAACTATTACGACTGTATGTTGCGGCTCGATGCCTGCGTGGGTCAATTGCTGAAGGAATTGGATCATTCCGGCAAGGCGAACAACACGCTCGTCGTCTTCATCGGCGACCACGGCGCCCAGATGGCGCGCGGCAAGGTTACGGTTTACGAAGGGGGCATGCGTGTGCCATACGTCGTGCGCTGGCCAGGCGTAGCCAAAGCAAATCATCGTTCGAAAGCCCTGGTTTCGACGATTGACCTCTTGCCCACATTCCTGGATGCGGCCGGTTCCCCAACACCAAAGGGATTGCCGGGCAAATCGATTAGACCTGTGCTCAACGGGAGCGAAGGCAAAACCTTTCGGGAATATCTGGCCTGCGAACGCAACTGCGACGCGGCCCGCCACACCTTTCCCCAACGCACGATCCGCGACGCTCGTTACAAGTTGATTCACTCGCCCGTTCGAGACCGCGAAGATCCCGCCGCACGATATTACCGAACGCATGGACACGCCCATTGGTCGGGTTGCTTAACGGATAAGGAATTGGTCGGCGCGACGGAGCAAACGAAAGCGGGTTATGCACGCTGGCTAAAGCCACCGGAGTTTCAACTCTATGATTTGAAGACCGACCCATACGAGTGGACGGACCTGTCAAATAACCCGAAACACGCGGATGCAAAGCATCGACTTCAAACAGCTCTTAAAAAATGGCAGGCAAACACATGCGACCCCTTGGCCGACCCCGAGAAGTTGAACATGCTGATGAATGAGAACGACGCTGTGTTCAAGACTGGTCGTCGTTCCCCCGAAAATGGCTGGCGCTATTTAAAGTATTTGGCTCACTAAGAGTATCAAAGCATCCTCCAATAAAAAGATTTATCATCCCAAACCCATGAAATTGACCGGACTCATCGCGGCACCGCACACTCCCTCCAACCCAGACTACTCCCTCAATACGGAAGCAGTCGCCAAACAGGCCAGGCATCTGGTGGACACGGGAGTAAAAGGAGTTTTCGTGGGAGGCACCACGGGCGAATGCCACTCCTACTCCACGGAAGAACGCATCCGGTTATTCAAGGCATGGGGTTCAGAGGCAAAAGCAAAGGGGCTCGTCAACATAGCTCACGTCGGGCACAACAATCTGCCCGATGCTCAGGCCTTGGTGGAAGCGGCCCAAGCCTCCGAAGCGGAGGCCATCGGGGCGATGGCCCCGACCTTCTTTAAACCTGCAAGCGTGGACGAACTGATC
>JABHOU010000567.1 GCA_018695085.1 Opitutia bacterium
ATAGTCGCCGACAAGTCGTCTATCAGGTGCCGGGAAAAGGTTGGTCGGCGGATGACTTTTTAGCCCGACTGAAAGGAGGGTCGAGCAATGAAAAGTAGTGGCACTGACTCTTCTACGAAAACTTCCGCCAAGGTTACGGGTCTTCGTCTTGCGGTTTGTACGCTCCCTTTCTTTGCCGTCTATTTTGCGATACGGGCGATTCCGGTGGAGCCTTGTGACTTTTTGCACGCCCAGACCTACAATTCAGAGGGTACCCTTGACTACTGCGGTCCAGGTGATTCCGGTTTCGTGGATCTTACTCGGCGGTCTTGGCCCTTGAGCCTCAAGTTGGAAGCCCTCGACGAGCTTGGCATTGGAAAAGTATGCCGTTTTCGAGCCGAAATCCATCAATTCGACGGGTCGCCCCTCGGCTTTGATGACGTCGCCCTGAGTCATACCAAAAAAATTCACCTTCTTGCCATCGACCCCGCCCTTGGGGACTACATGCACCTGCATCCTGTTCCCGATCCACAGTTTCCAGGTGTCTGGACTTTTTCGCTCACCCCTTCCTCAGCGGGTGCCTATCGCGTGTTTTTCGATTTCATTCCCGTCAGAAGCCCTCGTCGCGTTCTGCTCTCCGCCGGGTTCGAAGTCGCGGGTCAACCGGGTTCACTCGCCGGGGGCGAAAGTCTGAAGGTCGAACGATTAGGATATTCCTTTTCCGTAACTCCTGAATCTTCCGGTCTTTCCACGGGGAAGGACGCTTACCTTCGTTTCGAAGCGCGTGATGCCAAAGGAAATCCGGTGGCTTTGCAACCGGTTATGGGAGCGTTTGCTCACCTTGTCGCCTTCGACGACGAATGCCGAGGTTTTGCTCATCTCCATCCCAAGGAAAACTTGATCCCCGTCGAGGGGCAGGATACGCATCGCGGACCCCTTACCTTTGGCTTTCGGCCTCCGGGAGCAGGTCACTACCGTCTGTGGGCTCAGGTTCGAATCGACGACCAAGAGATCTTCGTGCCCTTTGACCTCCAGTCCGGAGTTTGAAGAAATACCACATTTCCGTTGGCAAGCATTATGAGTGAAATTGAATCTTTTCGTGGTCGTGATGCGAAGCAAGCATTAGCCAAGAAGTTAACCGTTGCGGTGTGGATCATATCCGCCGCCGTGCTTTTTCTGGTGGGGCTCATGCGACAAGTGAAGATTGATCTTCCCGAGGGCATGAGCTTGGATTTTCTTCCCCCTCTTCACGCTCTATTGAATTCAGGGGCGGCTTTTGCTTTGTTGATGGCGATTTTTTCCATCAAAGGCGGAAAAGTGCAGAGTCATCAAAGATGGATTTATATGGCGATGTCTTGCTCGCTACTCTTTCTCCTATGCTACGTCGCCTACCATTTTACCACTGCAGAGACGATTTACGGGGATCTTGACCGTGATGGCGCCTTGAGTGATGCGGAGATGCAAGAGGCAGGCGCCATGCGTTCGTTTTACCTTTGCATTTTGCTTTCACACATTGCCTTGGCGGCCATTAGCCTGCCTTTCATTCTCCTTACTTTCGTCTACGGATTTACCAATCAGTTCGAGAAGCATCGAACAATGGCGAAGAAGGTCTTTCCTGTCTGGCTCTATGTGGCGATCACGGGACCGGTCGTTTACCTGCTTTTAAAACCTTATTATTGAGCGAGGGCTTTCTCCGATTGATCTTGCCCATGGTTTCGGAATCGAGATCGAAACCTATCTAGCCTTCAATATTCTGAATGCCTAAAAACTCTTAGGTTTTCCGCACCCACCTTTGCAGGATGAAATCTTTCGTTTCAGCCAAATCTTCCTCAGGATCGAAAAGGTGCTCGTGCTCAGGAAAGAAAGCATCACCATCGGGCACCTTGCGGAGGACGGTGGTCAAGTATAGCTCTACGCATTTCTCGAGCAATTGGGCATAGAGTTCGCCCCCGCCGATTACAAATACCTCTCCGGAAAGACCAATCGCTTCGAGTTCGTCCAGGGAGTGGATGACCTCCATGCCTTCGACCGCTTCCATGGTGCGACTCAACACTACGTTTCGTCGATTTGGCAAGGGGCGCCCAAGGGATTCCCAGGTCTTGCGTCCCATTAGTATGGTGTGGCCCGAGGTGATTTTCTTGAACCACTTCAAGTCTTCCGGAAGTCGCCAAGGTAGGTCTCCGTCCTTCCCGATAACTCGATCCAGCGAAGCCGCCGCGATAGCCTTTAGAGAAAAGCCCATTGGTTTACACTGCGATTG
>JABHOU010000652.1 GCA_018695085.1 Opitutia bacterium
AAATAGGCTAAATACCCAAATTCCAGTGGGTCATCCAGTCCCATCCCGGTAGGCACGCAGCCCCAAGCTTCGGGATTCACCGCCACTCCATACAACAGCACAATGCCAAATAAAAGAAGGGAAGAACTTAGGGCGCCGAACACCAGATACTTGAGACCCGCTTCCAATGACTTTGCGCTGTCGCGCTGATAAGCCACTAGAACGTAGAAACAAATCGCCACCGTCTCCAAAGCTACGAAAAGCATGAGGAAATGGTTGCTTTGCACGAGAAGCATGAGGCCTGCCGTGGCGAGCATGGTGAGGTGATGAAACTCCCCTCCGGCCAACTTGCGTCGACGCAGGTAACTTTCGCCGAGAATGGATACCAGTAAGGACGCGAGGAGAAAGAAACTCCGCATGACCTCTCCCCGAGAGCTTTGCCCCAGTAGACCGGAAAAGGTTTCGTGGTCGAAGGGATGATGCCAAATGAGGTAGTCGAAGAGGTGAAAGACGAGAAGGGAGGCCTGAAAGAAAATAGCGATAGGTCCGGCAAAAGAACGGCGGCCAAGTTCTTTGGATCGGAAAAGTTCCAATCCGAGAACAAGTACGGCCCCTAGGGCCAGGGCCAGCTCGGGCCAGACCTCAAACCAGTCGTTGGAGTCGGCAAAAATCTTGAAGGGAGTGAGGTCAATCATGGTCGCCCTCCTTTGGTTTGGAAGATTCGTCGGTGGCTTCGGCTGACGTACCGTTGGTATCAACGGCCTCTTTCACTTCCGGTTCATCGGCGTCAAGCGCGCAACAGGCAGGCAGACCGCCGGGCTCCACCGACTCGAAGGCTTGATAGCGAATACCGATTTCACCATTTACTCGGTCGGAAATCGTTCGAGGCCATAACCCGAGGAGAAGGAGTGCGGCTACGAGCAAGCCGGCAGGAAGCAATTCCAGAAGACTTAAATCCTTTACGGGGTTTTCCTTTTCAAATTCAGCGAATTGTTCAGTCTGTTCACCAAAGAAAACCTTGGCCACTGCTCGTAATCCAAAGATTGCTGAGATAATTATGCCGAGCGCAGCAAGTCCCAAGGCAAAGCGAGTGCCCGGATCCTCTCCCAGTGACATAAAAATTCCGAATTCCCCCCAGAAATTCCCAAACCCCGGAAGGCCTATGGTCGCGAGCGCGGCAGCTACAAAAATGCAGGCCAGCACTGGCGTCTTGGTCGCAAGTCCACCCATTTCATCCATTTCGAAAGTACCGCACCGCCGAAAAACGAAGGTACCGACCAGAAACATGAGAGCCACGGACAGTCCATGCGCAGCCATAAGCATGACGACTGATCCGGCCCCAAGAGCAGAACAAGTGGCCACCCCGAGAAAGCAGTAACCCATGTGCATCACGGAGCCATACCCCACCATGCTCTTCAAATTATTTTGAGCCATGGTAACGAAACCGACGAAAAGTACGTTGCCCAAGGCCAACCATATTAGAAAATCACTCCATTGGGCAGCTCCGGACGGAAGTAGCGGAACCGCAACCTGAACCAGTCCATAAAGGCCAAACTTCTTGAGAACGCCTGCGTGAAGCATGGACACCGACGTCGGGGCTGCGCTGTATGCACGGGGAGCCCATGTGTGGAAAGGAAACAACGCCACCAATATACCGAAGCCAAGGAGAAGAAGACCGAAAATCTTGAATTGCGCAGACTCACCCAATGGTATCGTGGAAAGAAGGTTGATCAAGGTGGGGAAATCAAACTTCTCCGCATCTCCCATGACGTTCAATGCGACCAGTCCACCAAGCACGACCAAGGCCCCGAGCGTAAGGTAAATAGTAACTTCAAGAGCAACGCTGCGACGATCACGACCGCCCCATAGCCCTATCATTATGAACGTCGGAACCAGAGCGAATTCGTGGAATAGAAAATAAAAGAACAAATCCACGCTGGCGAAGAACCCCATGAGACCAGCCTGCATGAGGCTAAGCAAGGCGAGATACAGCCGAATACGCTCAGCCCCCGAATGGATGGCAGCCAAGCCTGCGGCCAAGCCCACGAAACCGGCCATGGCAAAAAGCGGCGACGAAACCCCATTCAAACCTAGGTGAAAAGTAATTCCCAATTCCTGCAGTCCAGTTCGGTCAAAAAGAACCTCATACTTGTAATCCGCTCCAACGGCGCCTTCAAACCAAAGGAAAAGCAAAACCCCGGCGACGAAGGGTACGCCAAAGCCAACATAGGCCAATTTCTTGGCTGCCTCATCGCTTGTGACTACCCCGGTGAACAAACATAACGAGACCGCCGTCGGTACCACTATCGACGCTAACAAAAGCAACTCTTCAAAGCCTAAGTTCATTTCAAAAATGCCCAAACCAGCCTGCCGCATAGGCGAGAAAAGCAACGGTACCAACCAAGAACCAGAAAGCGTAGCCATGAATGCGACCCAAGTATAAAGACTTTCCGATCAAGGAAAAAAGCCCCGCCACTCCCGCGCTGCCGCGCACCATCAACCCGGAAATGAAAAGGAGTTCAAGCACTTCGAGAATTCGAGCAACACGCTGCTGAATGGAAGTCACGTAGAAATTGTATATCTCGTCGAAGAACAGTTTGCTGTAGCAAAGCTGAAACAGCGCAGGCGCTTTTTCGATGAGGGGATCCTCGTTGCCGACTTGACCGTAAAGGCGACGAGAACCCAAGGCTCCCGCGACCCAGGCGAAAGTGCCAAGGACCACCATCCACATATGACCCGGCATGCCGTGAACCACGTGAAGGTCGTCATGAAAGGCAGCGAAGAGAGTCTCAGGCCACAGTGCCTCGAACCCACCGAATGCCGAGAGTACAGCCAAGATGACAAGTGGCCCAGTCATTACCGAGGGACTCTCATGAGCTTCCGCGACGTGCTTGGAACGAGGTTCCCCGCAAAAGGCGATCCAGTAAAGCCGAAACATATAGAAGGCGGTAAGAATCGCACCTAGGTAAAGAACGACAAAGACGGGAAGATTCAAATTGTAGGCGCCCAGCAGGATGGCATCCTTGCTGAAATATCCGGAAAGAAAATTAACTCCGGAAATGGCGAGGACGCCGATCAGGAAGGTGTTCGCGGTTATGGGCATGCGACGACGAAGCCCGCCCATCTTGAATATGTCCTGCTCATGGTGACAGGAATGAATCACGGAACCTGAACCGAGGAACATGAGACCCTTGAAAAAAGCATGCGTGGCAAGATGGAAGAGCGCCACGCCCTCCAAGCCCAAGCCGAATGCAGCGGCCATGTAACCGAGTTGCGACAAGGTGGAGTAAGCGAGGATTTTCTTGATGTCGCGCTGAACCAAGGCGCAAAAACCTGCGTACAAGCCCATGGCAGCTCCAAGCAAAGCAATAAAGGACAAGGCTTCCGAGGTAAAAAGGAAATCTATGCGAGCGAGCAAGTAGATACCGGCGGCAACCATGGTGGCGGCATGGATAAGAGCCGACACGGGAGTCGGTCCCGCCATGGCATCGGGCAACCAAACCTGCAAAGGAAACTGGGCAGATTTCCCGATAAAACCGCAGGCCAAAGCCAACGCGATGCCGGTAGTGGCTCGAGCGGGATCGGAAGCCATAAGCTGGCTCAGTTCGGAAAGGTTTACGGTGCCAAATATCCAGTAAGTCAACACGAT
>JABHOU010000426.1 GCA_018695085.1 Opitutia bacterium
CGACGTCACCCTCACCGCCACTTTTGAAATCGACCCGAACTTCGGCACCCTAGCCTATGCCTTCCAAGCCGAAGACCTCGGAAACTTCTGGCACAGAAGCCCTTGGTTCGGCTATTTTCACCAAACCACCGAAAACTGGATCTACCATCTCGACTTCGGCTGGATCTATTCCATTCCAGCGGGCAGCGACCCACTCGATCGACGCCGACGCAACGCCAACACCAACGATAACGACGGTGTCTGGTTCTGGCAGGAGGAATTGGGCTGGGCATGGACCACCGCAGAAGTCTTCCCATACCTCTACCAAGAAAACACCAACGGTTGGTTGTTCTACGACAAGGCTTCCTCCAACCCCGCCATCCTCTATGATTTCCTAAACTATGAATGGTTCGCCATTGCCCAACCCGACCATCAAGTCGAAACCCATGCCATCCCCGCAGCAGGTGGAGAAGTCGTGGGTGGCGGATCCTACAAGGGCGGAACCGACGCATACCTCGTCGCAAAACCAAGCAATGGATTTATATTCGAAGGATGGACAGGAGATGCAGAAGGGTCGGAAAATCCACTGCTCATACAAAATCTCGAAAATAACATGCACATCGTGGCCCAGTTCAAGTCGGTAGCGGGCGGCATCCAGAGCATTGCATCCGTCATAGAATCCGCTACACACTTGAACAAGGAAGAGAAGCGAACTGCTCTCGTACAGATTGCCCTGACCGGCAGTTCGCCACTTATCAGCATCGGTTCGGAAGACACGAATACCGCAGCGGATTCCCGGGTAAATCTTATAGCTGAAGCCTTTGGCCTGAAAACCAAGAATTCTACCGTCAGCGATTTCGATGCAGACTCCGCCCAACTGAATCATCCATACCTTCCATGGGCGAAGGGATGGTCAGGGCAAGTGGACTTGGAAGGAGGCAAGACGCTCACCTTGCAGGCAACGAAAACGGAAAAAGTCAATGACATCGATTGCCTAGTGATCAACGCCACGGCCACAAACGGCTTCTGGACAACCAGATGGCTAGCACGCGACAAGAAGGGAACTGTCAGGATAATGCGAGAGACTCGGAACGGGCAAAACACCCATCTCATGCAACCCTTCCTCCCCTCCGTTCCGGAAGCGGGATGGAAAAGCTGGACGGACGCTTCCGCCATCCCCGAGAACTATGCGGTCGTGAGTAACCTTACTTCCAAGATTCGCCTTCAGTCGGGAGAAATTATAGAAAATTGCATTCGCCTAATCGTTCAATCGACGGAAGGCACGTTTATTGAGTACTATGCCAAGGAAAAGGGATTGGTCAGAATTGAAAAACAATGATTCGAAGCATACGCAAAACTCCTCTCATGCGCTTGTCGTTCCAGACTTTCGTTTTGATGGTAAGCTTGGCAAATACATTTGCTCAAACCGGGACCACGGTGCGAAACGGGCGGGAAAGTGCCCTAAGCGCACTCAAGCAGGAACTGCTAGAACTGGAACGCGAATTAGTAGAATACCGCATGACGGAAAAGGAAGAGCCAAAATCGGCAAATTCATTCCCCTTGATTCTTAAAACTTCGAAACCAAACATAACTCCGTCCAATAGAGATACCAATCAAGCAGAAAGTATCCATTCGCTAAGAACCGATTTGAACGCCATCGAAAATGGATTAACTACATTCAAAGGAACAGAAACCGATAATTTCCCCGGAGTGAAACCAGACACTGAAGTAATAACTGTCCGTCGTAAGCAGGTAGTACTGAAGCACAAGCCAAGCAAATATTTCCTTTTCGTTAATCCCGGCATTGCCTTTGCCCAAGATCGGAAAGTCGCACTCGATTCAGGGGACAAGGCTATTCTAGAAACGCACAATGGATTAGATCTCTCCATCGCTTTTGGCCGAAAATTCGGCTCATGGTCAATTGGTCCAGAGATCGGTTTTCGCCAAATCGGATATTCAAACTTCATCCTGCCCTCCATCTCAATATTGGAGAACGCAACGGGAGATTCGACTTCCTACTCCTTCGCACTATACGGCGGGCGTGACTTCTCGATAACTCATTTCTGGAAGCTTCACGGAGGAATATCTCTCGGTGTAGCGTCCAGACATGAAACCTTTACTCTACCAGATGTTCCAGTCAACGGTTCACCCTTTCAACAAACAGATGATGGGGCCCGCTTCCAAGGAAGTATTCGC
>JABHOU010000655.1 GCA_018695085.1 Opitutia bacterium
GCCTCCCGCTACACCTTACTCACCGGTACCTACGGTCCGGCAAGCAACGGAGCACTTTTTTCCAGGGCCAACAATATCGAGCATCCCAGTTTCCCCGGCTTTTTCCGGAAGCATGGCTATACCACGGTATCCGTCGGAAAGGTATCGCATCACCCCGGGGGCAGGGGAGGCAGTGACTGGGACGAGGATGAGAAACCGGAGATGCCCGAATCCTGGGATCGCCATCTCTTGCCCGCCGGTTCTTGGAAGCACCCTCGTGGCGTCATGCACGGCCTCGCCAATGGTGAAATTCGCGGGAACGCCAAGGAAATGGATGTCTATCAGGCTTTCGACGGACCCGACGTCTCCTATCCCGACGACCTTATCACCGACGAAGCTATTCGCCAACTCGACGATCTTGGCAAACGAGCCGTCAAGAAACCATTCTTTCTCGCCGTTGGTATCATTCGACCGCACCTCCCCTTCGGAGCTCCTCGTCAATATGTTAAGCCGTACCTCAAGGCGCAATTGCCGTCCACGCCCCATCCCCTCAAGCCTTCCGGCAAGACCACTTGGCATGGCTCGGGAGAGTTTATGAAATACAACCGCTGGCAGCGTAACCCGAACATGGATGCCGACTTTGCACTCGAGGTGCGACGCCACTATGCCGGCTGCGTAACCTATGCCGACGCCCTCGTCGGGCGCATCCTCGCCAAGCTCGACCAGTTGAAGCTGCGCGACGACACCATAATCATTCTCTGGGGCGACCATGGCTGGCACCTCGGCGAACATGCCATCTGGGGCAAGCACGCCCTCTTCGAGGAATCTCTCCGTTCCCCTCTCATTATTTCTTACAAGGGCATTCCCAAGGCAGGCGAAGGCACCCGTTCGATGGTCGAGACCTTGGATGTGTTCCCAACCGTCTGCGACTTGGCCGGACTGGACAAGCCCGATTTTCTTCAAGGGCAAACCCTCGTCCCCATCCTGAAGAACCCGCAGGCCAAGGGACATCCCGCCATCGCCTACCGGGGAAGTGCCCAGACCATTCGCACCGACACCCACCGGCTCATCATCCACAGGAAAGGAGAGCTCGAGCTCTACGATCATACTTCTCCCGCAGGTGAAACGAAGAACCTGGCTGCAGCTCAACCCGACAAAGCCGCTGCCTTGCTCAAGCAATTGAACGCCCGATTGGCGAAGTAGGCCTTACGGCCAACGCCTAAAGCCTAAAACAAAAATATGATCAATGTCACAACTTCTTTTCTTTCCTTTCTCATCTTAGGTCTTTGGACCTGCTCAGCTGTTCAGGCCAAACCCCTCAAGGTCTTTATTCTTTGCGGCCAATCCAACATGGAAGGCCATGCCAAGATTAGCACTTTCGAAGCCATGAAACAGGATCCGGTGACCCGGCTCATTTACCGCGAGATGGTAGATGGCTCGGGCAACCCCATTACCTGCAGGGACGTCTGGATATCCTATTTCACGGCAGGAGGGGACAACATGGGGGAAGGCTTCGGCAAACTAACCGCTGGTTTTGGTTCCCGAAGAAACCCCGCAGAAGCGAGCGATAAGATTGGGCCTGAGTTCACCTTTGGGATCTACGCCCAGAAGGCCTTGCGGGAACCAGTCCTCATCATCAAGACGGCATGGGGAGGGAAGTCCATTCATACCGACTTTCGCCCCCCCTCCGCGGGTCCTTATCCGTTCAGCGAAAAGGAACTGGAAAACTTGAAAAAGCGGGGGAGGAACCTGAAGGAAGTCAAGGCTGACAAAGCAGAACAAACGGGGCGCTTCTACCGCCTGATGATCGAACACGTCCGCAAAGTCCTCAAAGACGTGGAGCGGGTGTATCCCAATTACGATTCGAAGGATGGCTACGAGCTCGCCGGATTTGCCTGGTTCCAGGGCTGGAACGACATGGTGGCGAGCGGAACCTATCCCAACCGTGGGCAACCTGGTGGCTATGACGCCTACAGTGAATGCATGGCCCATTTTATCCGCGACGTGAGAAAGGACCTAAAGGCTCCGGACATGAAATTCGTCATTGGCGTCATGGGGGTGGGGGGACCCCTCGACAAATATGCCAGTCAACGCTACGTTCCCATTCACGGTTCCTTTCGCGAAGCCATGGCGACCCCAGCTTCCATGCCTGAATTCAAGGGCAACGTCGCGGCCGTTCGCACGGCCCCGTTCTGGGATGCCCGCCTACAGCAAATCGAGGACAAGCAGGGCAAGGTGAAGCAGATGGCGGGCTTTCTCAAAAGCAAGCACAAGGATCATCCGAACAAAGATGGTTCGATGGACGCCAAAGCCCAAAAAGCTTACCTGTACAAGTATCGCACGGAGTTGATTTCGGCGGAGGACGATGCCTATGCCAAGATTGCTCGATCGAATGCGGCTTATCATTATTTCGGGAGCGCCAAGACCATGGCCCGAATTGGAAAAGCATTTGCCGAGGCCATAATCGAAATGAGGAAGAAGTGAGGTGAGTCCGCTAAACTGGCGCACCATGAATGCCTGACTGGCGAAAGAAGAGAAACCAACTACCTAACCTACCTCATGTTCACCTTACGTCTCCTGCTTGGCCTGCCGTTGCTTTTCTTGGCGGCTTTTCTGCATGCCGAGAAGCCGCCCAACATTCTGCTCGTCATGGTCGACGACATGGGTTGGTCCGACCTCGGATGCTACGGCGGCGAAATCGACACGCCCAACGTCGATTCGCTGGCAGCGGACGGACTGCGTTTCACCCGCTTTTACAACAACTCCGTCTGCGGTCCTACCCGGGCATCGTTGCTGACCGGGCTCTACTGTCAGCAAACCGGACATCGCGGCAACAATTGGAACATGCCCAAGGATTTTTCGAAATGCGTGCTCATCCCCGAGTTGCTGCAGGCCGGTGGGTACCACACCGCTATGGTCGGCAAGTGGCAAGGTCGCGACCTTGCGGTGAAGCGCGGATTCAACCGTTTCTTCGGACCCAACTGCCAAGGCATGATCAGCTATTGGCATCCCGTGGTGCAAAACAACTTCTACCTCGACGACAAGCCGTGGAAATTCACCGACGATTTTTTCATGACCGATGCCTTCAACGATCATGCGGTGACCTTTCTCGAGGAATCCGTCGCCGACAAAAAGCCTTTCTTCCTGTA
>JABHOU010000570.1 GCA_018695085.1 Opitutia bacterium
CGGGAATTCGGACAAGGTACAGGTGGGCGACGTATGCTTTGCCATGGGAAGCCCGGCAGGACTTTCCCAGTCGGTGACGAGAGGAATCATATCCAACGTCGCCATGATATCGCCGCAACGAGGAAGCTTTCGCCTGGATGGCGAGAACGTGGGCCAGCTGGTACGCTGGCTGGGACACGATGCGGTAATCTTCCCGGGTAACAGCGGTGGTCCGCTGGTGAATGAAAAGGGGGAGATCGTAGGCATCAACGAGGTAGGCATCGGCAGCCTAGGAGGAGCGATTCCCGCCAGTCTGGCAAGGGAGGTATCCGACGAATTGATCAAGACCGGAACCGTGGCCAGAAGCTGGACGGGACTGGAGGTGCAACCGGTACTTAGCCCCGACGAAAAAGGCGTGCTCATCGCGGGTATCATCGCCGACTCTCCCGCGGAGAAGGCCGGCATGATGCCGGGAGACGTGCTGACCCACTTTGGCGGCAAGGCGGTGCAGGCCCGCATTCCCGAGGACCTTCCGTTGTTCAACCAGATCGCCCTATCCAATTCAGTTGGCAAAAAGGTAGCGCTCAAGGGACGTCGGGACGGCAAGCCGAAAAAGTGGACTCTACTGACCGAGGCTCGTGAACCCGCCCACGCCAAGGAACGGGAGCTGAAAAGTTGGGGGATCACGGTGCGCGACTTCACCTTGCTTTCCTCGCTCGAAGCCAGGCGAGCCGACAAGAGCGGTGCTCAAGTGCACTCCGTGAGGCAAGGCGGCCCCGCAAACAACGCCAAGCCTTCCCTTCTACCCAGAGACGTCATCACGAAACTCGGCGACAAACCGGTGACAAGCATGGCCGACTTGATCCGCCTGACCAAGGAAATCACAAAGGGGAAAACGGAAGCGGTCCCCACCCTAGTGACGATCGAACGTGACCTGGCCCACTTGTTGACCGTGGTAAAACTAGGCCCAGAGGCGGAAGAAAACCGTCCCGTGCAAGCTTGGAAGCCCTGGCTGGGGGTATCCACTCAAGTGCTTACTCGAGATTTGGCCGATGCAATAGGATTGGAGCGAGGAGCACTGGGTGTGCGCGTGGTGCAAGTATATCCCGACACCCCTGCTAGGAAAGGCAGAATGAAGGCGGGCGACCTGTTGTTGCGAATGGATGGTCAAATTATCCGTGCCAACCGAGTGGAAGACTCCGAGGTGTTCGGCAACATGATAAAGGAGTACAAGATCGGGGCAAAAGTTCTCTTTTCCTGTCTGCGAGACGGGAATCCACTGGACCTGAACGTAACTCTGGAAAGGCGCCCTACCCCGGCCAACGAGCTGGATGACTTCGAGGACGAGACCTTCGAGTTCACGGTGCGGGAACTTTCGTTCGCCAACCGAGTGAACTACCGCTTGAAGGAAGAAGACAAGGGATTGCTAGTGGAAAACGTGGAATCCGCAGGATGGGCCGCCTTGGCAGGTCTCAGGCAGGGCGACGTTCTTTTGTCGATAGACGAAAAGAACATGGTTGAGATTGAGGATCTTGAAACGAAGATGGCCGAAATCGTGAAGAAGAAAGCCAAGCGTGTCGTATTTTTCGTAAAGAGAGGCATTCACACCTTGTTCATACGCCTCGAACCCGATTGGGACGAATAGTCGCGAGCCATTCTAGCCTGACCTCGACAACCTACAGCAATTTCTCATGAAACTAAGAACAATACGACTATTTGCCCTTCTCGCTTTCTCACTGGCAGCCTTTTCGGCGATCGCAAAAAAAGGGGCCGACCCAATCAAGACTTGGCGCACCTTGCTTAAGGAACGTTCCGAATGCGTGACCTGGGTATCCGCCACGGTAAAAGTGGAAATAAGCTCGGGGGGGAGGAGCTATCCTCCACAGAGCAGAAACTGGAAGCCTTGGGAACCGTGCTGTCAAAAGACGGGTTGGTCGCCCTGTCGCTGACCAAAGTGGATCCCACCGCCTCCATCCTCTCTCGAGTGCGAGGAGGAGGAGCTTCCGTAAACGTGAACTACTCCGAAGTGAATATTCTGATGCAGGACGGAAGCGAAGTGCCCGCCAAGCTGTTACTGAAGGACTCGGACCTCGATCTGGCTTTTCTTCTCCCCTTGAAGGATGACAATAAGAATGACGAAAACATAGTTTTTCAACCGGTGCCGTCATCGGGGAAAAAGCCCAAGCCGCAACCCCTCGACGAGGTAGCGTCTCTCGGCAAACTGAGTCGCAACCTGTACCGCCAATCCACGCTCATGCGCGGTTGGGTAAATGCCGTGATCGAGAAACCCAGAGAGTATTACGTGATCGATCGCTTGTCGCCGGGGACTCCGGTTTTCGATACGTCCGGCAATTGGCTCGGAATCGGCGTGTACAAGATGGTGTCGGGCAAACCGACCCAAATCGTGACCTTACCCGCCGAGGACGTATTGGAAATCGCCGAACAAGTCCGCAAAAGAACCGAGTGATTTTTCCATTGCCCGACGGCTAAGAACGGAGGTACTCTTTAAGTAAGTTCCTCGCCAATGAAATTGAAATTGCTCGAAATCAAGCGGATGTTCACCTTTCTTTTGGTGGTCTTGAGCGTGGCAGGTTGCCAAAAGAAACAGGTCTCTTCCGATGACACAGAATACCGCCAGAGCGAAGATGGCAAACTACTCCTATATGAGATTGGGGAAGAAGAACCCTTCGAAGGAATAGTCGTTGATGAATACGCCAACGGTCATAAGAACTTTGAAATTGAATTCAAGGGTGGTCTGAGAGACGGCAACTTCACCTTTTGGCGCGAAAACGAAATCCCCTTGTCCCAGGGTAGATATAAAAAAGGCCTTCGACACGGAAAATTCACAGCTTATGGCGGAGCAGGAGAATTGGTCTCAGAAAAAACTTATGCGAATGGAAAGCTAAATGGACCGTGTAACTTCTATTATCGATATTCTAATGACGAGGTGGAACAATTTTTCGAGGAATTGGAAGAGAAAGATTTCGAGATTGGAGAACTGAAGGCACAATCCAAACTACGCTATTCATGCGAATTCGTAGATGATGCGCCTTCCGGGGTTTACCACTCTTATTTCTACGAAGGCGAAGAGGCGAACTCTACCTCGCCATTACTACGAGAAAGAGGTAATTTCGATGCCAATGGGAGCCTTTATGGCGGGCAAGTCCGATACTTCCCAAAGGTCAAGAAATTGGCGATCAAACTGCCAAATGGAAGATTGATGGACGAGGGTTTTGAAGCCGATGTAAAAGGTCTCTCTCTTGCCATGGA
>JABHOU010000657.1 GCA_018695085.1 Opitutia bacterium
CATTGGGATTAGGGCAAGCACGGTAAGCAATAGGATAGGAGTAAGACGAAACATAGTCTTGATCTTCTTTCTGTATCATTACCGCCAATGGCTCTGCTGTCAAGCTGATGGGCGGTATGCCTTCAGTGAGAATTACCGGAGCAAATTGTGTGCGTGATAGACTACGAGAGCGTTGGCGAGAGGTTCGCCTGCTGCGGTCTTCAATGCCTTCAATGAGAATTCGTAAAGCCGTCGATCCTGCATTTCGGACAGTACGAGTTTCACGGTTTTACCGTCTTCCGAAAGTGTGACCTTGGTTGGTTCGAGAGTTTTTACTCCTACTTGGGGGGAACCATAACCTTGGTGGTACTTGTATGTGTAGCACTTTATCGCATAGGAATCAGCAGAACTCGCGAGTGTCTTGTCCATCGGTACGGTGAAAGTCAGGTCGAAGCCTTTTGCCGCAAGGTTTATTCGTAGGAGGTCCGCCGGGGTTCGTCCGTTCCAAGTGAGAGTCTGAATTCCTTGGTTTCCCGCCCAACCATGGGAACTGTGACCTATCCAAAGAGTCTTACCATCGGGAGAGAAGCAAAGGCGGTTGTTGCCGGTGGTCAATCCATTGCCATCGAAGAACGGGATGCAGGCGCCCTGCATCTTTCCGCCGACCTCTTCTTGCATTACTCGCATGATTCGTCCCTTGTTCATCTCACCTACGAACAACTGTCCCGCATAGGGTCCGAATTTGCCTTTTGTCGAGTCCACTAGTGGTTGCGATGGAGAGTTGGCCATCAAACCGTGGGGAAATAGTACGGCAGCAGTCTCCCTCCGTTCGTTCAATTCGGAGACTGGTAGACCAACCGGTTTGTCTCCTTTCCAGTCCTTCTCCCAAATCAAGCTGCCGGCATGACCGTAAAATTTTCCCTGTTGAACATGATGCAATTTACTTGTGCCTACCCAGTCACCTTGGTTGTCGGTCACGAAGAGGTTGCCTTTGAGGTCAAAGCCAAGACCGTTAGGGGTACGCAATCCGGATGCCCAAGGGTTTAGATGACCGTCAGGGGTGATTTGGAGAACCCACCCCCGATAAGGTACGCATGCGTACATGCGCTGGAGGTAACTGCGTTTGTCGAAAAAACCTCTCTTTTCATGGCGAACGTCGGCTCCGCTGGAAGCCGTGCCGAGCGATACGTAGAAATTGCCAGCTTTGTCCCTTATGGGTCCGAAGTGAAATTCGTGGTAGTTCCCGGATATGCCGAAGTCATCGCAGAAAGCCTTGTATTCATCTGCTTTTCCGTCTTCGTCAAGATCTCGAAGAAGGGTAAGCTCGGGGCGTTGGGCGACCATGACTTCTCGGTTGTTCAAAGCCACGACTCCCAGTGGCGTGTGTAGACCGTCGGCAAACAGTTTCCATTTGCCAGTGTCGGGACGCAAGGTGAAGACCTCGCCGCCGACAAAGCAGGCTACGAGGCGACCGTCAGGCATGAATGAGAGCCCATCTGTCTGAGTTCCCTTGGTCCCGTAGCGCTCGAGCAATAGCTTGGGCGGTTCAATTTTACCAAGAGCGTAGTAATCCGTTATCTTGGCTTTGACTGAGGAAAGAGGCAAACTCAGGCAGAAAAGAAGTGCGCAGAATACTCGATTCATTTTACGGAAACAGTTGCCAGTTGACTGAGGCGCTTGATCTCTTCCGGGTTCAACGCTCTTTCGTACACGCTCAATTCGTCTAGTAGGAATTTCGGATGCGATGTTTTGGAAGCTATGCTGACATTGCCGACGGGTAGTCTTTCATCGGGGCGTCGATTCCGTTTTTTGTGAAGGATTCCGTCGAGGTAAATCCGAACAGAGGTCTGGTCCAAAGATAGGGCCAAGTGATGCCATTCGCCGTCGATAATCGGTTCATCGGAGGGTTCGGGTTCAGTTGGCGTCTTTGATTTGGTTTTTTGCTTCAAGCCGGGAGTTATGATTTCCAAGCTATCTATGTTTGGCCCGGTTTTTTTAACTGAAGTCAGGCGAACGCTGTTTTCACCGCTCGTGAATTTCCTTTTAACTTCCTCATACTTCCAGTTTGTCCAACTGCCGGTTCCTTCAAAGGGCAGGGTGGGGGTCAGCAGGTCGACTTCACCGTTGACGCTTAGTTGGAGAGGTCTGGAGTCTATGGATGCATAGCGAAAGCGAAGCTGATTCTCTCCGTCTTTTTCAATCCGAACCTTCCATTCGACGAATTGTCCTCCTTGGGTGCCGAAATCGAGGTAACCCGTTCCGTGATGCCCGGGATTACTGGATGTTTTCACGGGACCCTTGAACTTGGCATGTTCGGCTTCCAGTCCGTTTCCTGGATCGTCGATTTTCAAATTGGTTGAATGGAAGGAGAATGCTTTTCCGGATGGAGAGTATTGAATGTTCCCACCTTTTTCCCAACTAACAAGAGATGATATCGAGCGTTTGGGATCCGTTAGTTTCACCCACGCAGTCAATCCTGCGCCGGAGCTGTAATCGCCTTTAGGTTGAGCGGGCGTAATCTTTTTGCCTCCGGATAATTGCCAAGCTTGTCCGATGACCCCCGGATGAAGGATTCCTCTTCTATTGTTACTGGCAATGAGGTCGTTCATGCTCAAATACAGTACGGGTCCTTTTCGAGGGATTTCTGATTGCCTGATAGAGAAGCTTTTCGACTCTGCGGGAGTCAATTGAAGTGTTCCCTTGTCGATTGTTCCTTTGTTGCAGGTCGTATTGACGCCTGCATCTGGCGGAAGATGAAACAGAAGATCTTCGTCAGAGTTGCTTACCGTGAACTTTCTAAGCAGACCGCTCTTGCCGGGAAGTTTTACGATTAGTTCGGTGAATTCGGCTTTTCCGTATTGATATCGAAATTGAGGAATTCCATCTATCAAACGATAGCCCAGGAAATTGATTTCTAGGCTACCTTTTGCATGACTTTTAAAACGAAACGGAAAGTTTCTCTCTCGAAAATAAACTCTCCCTTCTATCGTGGGGAGAGTTCTCCAGCGACCAAAAGACCCGTTCTTCTTGATGAAGCCGTCTCGCCATGCGTAGCGAAGGTGGCAATTCCCTGCATCCCAACAGTAGGAATGACCTCCGGGGAGGGATACTGCAATTGCTGCAGGAGAAGAATCGGGCATGAAGGTGCGATGGACTACTGCGAAACCTGATTTTGACGGAGAAAGGTCAGAGAGGTTTTCGGTTTTTGAAGCATCTTCCGCTTTGGCGAGAAGTTCATCCATTTTAGCCGGTCGCTCTTTGGCAACAAAGAGGGTGCCGTACATTATGAATCCATGTCCCGGGAAAGTGCATACGTATGGATATTCTCCTTCATTCTCAGGTGAAACGAATGTGATTGTGGTTTTCTCCCCCGGGAGCACTACTTGAGTTGAGACGATCACGTCTTCGGATTCCGGGACATAGTGTCGGTTCGGACCATCTGCTCCCAGGGCTATGGCGGATTCAACCACTTTCATGCGGGTCTTTGGAGCAACGAGCACGAAGTTATGCATCATCTCGTCTACATTGTCGAAAAGCAGTTCCACTTTTTCGCCCGGTTGGACATGAAAGGCGATTGGGTCGAATTTTAACCCTGGTTTAACTGAGAGGCGAAGTTTGGCCCCGTCCGCAGAGTTAATGATCAATAATCCGATCCAAAGCGGTGAGAACAACCGAAGGATCCCGTGGGTGCAGACTGTTTGTTTCACAGCTTACGAATCTTTAAATTTCGGAACCGGACTTGTCCGCCGTGCTCTTGAAGCATGATGCGGCCCGATTTAGTTCCGAAGTCGGGGCGAGACTTGAACTTGCTTTTGGCGTGCCGTTTTTTCCAGTCTTCCGAACCGATTACAATCTCGGCGACCTTTTCACCGTTCAGCCAATGTTCGATTTTGCTTCCTTTTGCCAAGATGCGACTGACGTTGAATGTTCCAGGAGCCTTTAGCTTCTTCTCGGCGGATGCTCCCTTGATGGCATAGATGGAGGCTGTCGCTCCGAGGTGATCGGGCGCATACTTCAACTTGGCATCATCAATAATTTGATATTCGGGTCCCAAAGTCGCCCCGTAATAATCGGTGACCCTATACTTTACGCCACTGTTGCAACCTACGGCTATTTTCCATTCGAATGAAAAAGCAAAGTCTTTAAAACTTTCTTTAGTGTACAGGTCGCTGGCTTTGTTCTTGCGAAAGATGCAACCATCTTCCACTACCCAGCCCTTAGCCGGAGGTCCCCCCGAAAGGTCTGTCCAACCTTTGAGGCTTCTACCATCAAAGAGTTTAAATTCCTTGAACTCTGCCAAGGTGAAAAGCGGATGAATTATCGATACCAGCAGTGCGAATCGCATGTTCTTTAGAGCTTATCCCGACTCTGGTTCGCTATCCTTATTCTGGTCCCGTGAACCGCGACCACCACCGGATCTGCCTCTCCCTCCTCGACGACGCCCTCGATTGCCGCCACCGTCTTGCCGTTCGCGATTTTCTTTGTCTCTTCCTCCGCTTCCGCCACTACTTTTGCGTTGTCCGCCACCTCCGCCTTGCCGGCGCAGACGGCTGTCCATTGCGGCTACCTTTTTTTCAAGTCGGGTCGTTTTAAGATGGAAATGTCCGATTACAAGTAGGACGCCGTATGTGATGAGAGCATACTTGCCGAAGGCGACGTCGCCCCACTTTTTGTTCCAAGCAACATAGACGGCTGCAGTACCCATAACGGCGAGGGCAAAAAGCATCCCTGTGTTCCAGATTAACCTGAAACCACCTGCCGGGCGTTCACGGCCAAGCACTTTCTTGCTGTTCATCAGCAAGAAGAAGCTCAAGTAGGCGACAGGAATCAGGGTAAATCCAAATACTGAGGTTGGGACGGCCAACCAGAATGCCGCATCACTCCAGACGAATGGCCCAAGAACTCCCACTCCCGCAAGAAGTGCTCCGAGGATGAAGGGCTTTCCTTTGTGAGGAACACCCATTACCTCACAAATGGCGTGTCCGTTGATGGTCATTAAGATTATGATTGTGGAAAGTGCCATACCGAGCACTCCTATACCGAATATCCAGTGAGAGAATATCTCGCCCGTGAGGTTTTTAAGGGACTTGGCTAAATTGAATGCATCTCGTTTTACGAGCATGGCAGCCATGTCCTTATCGGCATCGGAGAGGTTTTCTTTCAGTTCCTTTTTTTGGACTGGCGCCATTTTCTCGTAGGCTTCAGACCCGAGTTCGAGACCTAATCGAGCGTTGACCAGACCGTCGTATCTCTTTTCCAAATTCCCTTCCAGTATGCGTTCTTGATAGTCGACGTAGGCGGATTGTGGTTTTACGTTGAATTGGGAACCTGCGGCAATGACAACGCAGGAAGTGGCGATGACGTAAGGAATGAGCAGGGCAGTCCAGAGATCAAATTTGGCAAGCCCGCGATGTTCCCGGCCCCATCGTCTGCGCAAAAGAACGAACGGCATGAAAAACGTCATGTTGATTCCTACCGCAGTAGCTGCGGCCGAAATCATTACGTCCTTTTGCATGTTTACGATCTGGGATTTCCAGAATTCACTGAATTCTCCTGTTGCTGCTAGCGCTTCGTTATATTTTGCCGAGGGTTCTGAGAAAAGCGATGGATCAGGGATGAAACCTGCGGCGATTTCCGCCCATGGCAAGTTACCTGATACGCCCATTTTTACCACTACGCCGACGAACGCCAACACGATTAGGGCGACCATGATTTTGAGAATTCGGTCGAAGGCTTTCGCTCCCTTGGCTCCCTTGTCGTAAGCGAGAATGGCTAGAGTGGCGGCAATAAGGAGAAAAGCACAGACAAGAACCTTGCCCCAAGTGTTGTCCAATGCGGGAAACAGGTTCTGTGTGGCGGCGGCAGTACCGAGAGAAAATTGCGGGAGGCACCAAACAACGTTGGCAAGAATGGTGGCGATTGCCCATCCCCACCCGAGTACGGGGTTTATGTCCTCGTTGATGGCCTTGAACGGGCTTTGTCCCGTGGATAGGGTGACGTGAGATATGGCGCATAGCATGATTACCCCGAGCACGATTGCTACGGGTTGTAACCAGAGCAGGGAATAGCCTGCCAAGACGCCGAGGAACAGACTCGATGCCAGGGAACCTCCACCAAGAGTGATGGCGCTTTGCAGCCAGCCGGGACCGGATAGTTTTACATAGGCGCCTATTCGAGAACCGAAGCCCCCGAGTTCGGCTTCGCGTAGCATGACGCGTTCGTCTTCAAGTTTCGTAGGCATGGGAATGATACTATTTGTATTGGGTTCTTGGTAGAACGCTGGTTGTCGCCACGCTCTCTATGGATGCCACGGCGAGGCGGGTGTAGCCTTTCGGATTTATTTGACGGTCATTACGCCTCGCATTAATGCGAAGTGACCGGGGAAGGTGCACACGTATTCGTAGCTTCCGGCTTCTTTCGGAGCAGTGAGGACAACGGTGTCGGTTTCACCGGGCCCCAGAAGTTTTGTGCTGGCAATAACGTCGCCTTTTAAGGAATCGGGCAAGGCGTTGGTTGCATTTGCCCCGGCTCCGAGGGCTTTTTGTCCGAAAGCGATGGCGGTGATCCCTTTCTTCAAAACTACCAGATTGTGTCCCATCGCAATTTTCGGAACCACGCCAATGTTCTTGAGCACTATTTTTACTTTCGACCCGGCCTTCACTTCGAAGGACTTGACGTCGAATTGCATGGTGTCGTTACCCGTTATGGTTACGGTTTGATCAACCTTCTCATTTTTTGGGTCCTTGGCGTGCGTTGTGCCCGCTGTTAGTAACAATACACATGTTGTAGCAATTGCGGTAAGTTTCATTTGAAAGAATTTATAGTTGGAAAAGAGTCTTGAGACAAACCAAGTAGCGATGAAACTGCAACTCGAAACCCTATCCAATCGCCAGATTAGCTAGCCGAGGTTTCGGATGGAAAGAGGTTTAACTCGTCTTCCCTGTAGGCATGTAACGATAATACACTTCCAGCATGAGAATCGTCATGGTAGTCCGGTAAATATCGGAGTCACCATGGTAGTGAGCTCCGTGTGGCCAGTGACCGTCCGATTCCTGAGCCGAGCATACGATTTGCTGAAAGTTTTTGTTCCAAGCTCTCCAG
>JABHOU010000659.1 GCA_018695085.1 Opitutia bacterium
CTTCCGGTTCGACCCATACCCGACTGCACCTCGTCAAGCATGAGCAAAATTCCGCGCTCGTCGCAGAGTTGGCGAAGTCCGCGAAGGAAATTATCGCTTGTTTCACGAATCCCTCCTTCTCCTTGGATCGGTTCGATAAGCACAGCGGCGGTATCTTCTTCCAACAATGCTTCGAAGCTTGCGAGTTCGTTGAATTTTGCAAAAGCGAATCCTGGAGCGAGCGGAGCAAATCCACTGCGAATCTTAGAGCCTGAAGTAGCTGACATTGCACCGTATGTTCTCCCGTGGAAATCGCCTTCAGCAGTTATGATTTTGACGATTTTTCCTTCCTCTCCTCCGGCTTTAGCACACCCGTATAGGCGAGCTAACTTTATGAGCGCTTCATTTGCTTCTGCACCGCTATTGCAGAACAGCATTCGGCCGGGACCGGCTTTCTGAGTCAGCCTTTCCGCGAGACGAGCTTGTTCTGGAATTGCAAAAAGATTCGTGCAATGGACAAGCTTTGCCGCTTGTTTCTGCACGGCGCTTACCCACTTGGGATGGGAATGGCCTAGGCAAGTTACAGCGATCCCTGAGGAGAAATCTAGATATGCATTACCTGCGACATCCCAAATGCGCACACCTTCTCCACGATCGAACGCTACCGGAGGATCTGCATAGTTGCCTATGAGGTAGTTGCCGTATTCGGTAAGATCCATCATATGGTCCTCGGAGTGTTTCTTCAATGCACGATTTCAGTGCCGATGCCAGTGTCGGTGAAAATTTCAAGAAGTAGGCTGTGTGGGTAACGTCCATCGACCAAGTGCACTCTACTCACTCCAGCTTGCAGGGCTTCCACCGCGCTGTTTACTTTCGGAAGCATGCCTTTCGCTATGATTCCGGCTTTCCTAAGTGGTTCCACGTCCCCTACGGGTAGGCTCGATATTAGGGTTTTGGGCTTTTCCGGGTCACGAAGTAATCCTGGCACGTCGGAAAGGTAAACCAGTCGTCGAGCTTGCAGACCAACCGCTATTTTCGCAGCGGCGATATCAGCATTCACATTGTGGCAGACTCCAGTAGAGTCTGCTGCCGTGGAAGAGATTATTGGCACCTTTCCCTTGTCGAGAGCTTCGTCTATCGAGTCTACGAGCACTCCGGTTATTTCACCGACAAAGCCAAGGTCGGGATCGGAATCAAGTTTTACGCATTGCAGAACTTCCTTGCCCGGAAGGCGTTCGACTTCGCAATCGTTTTCCTCTACGAAAGCTGCAACCTCTCCGTTTACTTTCAGGTTTAATACTTCGTCTACAATTTCGATTGTTCGAGAGTCGGTAACTCGCAGCCCGTCTACGAAGACCGACTCGATTCCGCGTTCATTCATAGTTCGCGTTATTGCCTTGCCACCTCCGTGTACAACGACCACGCGAATGCCCACTGAGTTCAGAAAAACTATATCTCTGGCTACACGCGAACGTGTTTCAGGATCAGGCGCGTCCATGAAGCTGCCGCCGTACTTGACGACGAAGGTGGAACCGCGAAAATGTCGAACATAGGGGAGAGCTTCCACCAATACGGCGGCTTTGGCCTGAATGGCCTCCATTTCTTCGTTATCGCTCATTCGCTCTTATTGAAGTCTACGTAAGCTTCGCTTAGATCAGTGGTCAGCAAGTTGTAGTCCCCTTTCCCCAGATTGAGATCGAGATGAATCTTAAAATGTTTTTCGGCGACTGCTTCTTTCCACTTGTCCTTGTTCCGAATAAGGGCCTTTCCCTCGGCGAGAACGGGGACGTCATTGTAGAAAAGCTCCATTCTGGCGAAATCGACTCCTACCTTCGCATATCCCGCTGCATCTACAATGCGTCCCCAGTTGGGGTCGGAACCGTACCATGACGTCTTGACAAGTAAGGAGTTGGCAATGTTTCTGGCAACTTTTTCTGCTGCGATTTCATCTGGTGCGCCTTTGACGAAGAGCTCGATGAGCTTAGTCACTTTTTCGCCGTCTCCGACCATTTTGCGAGCGAGACAGGCACAGACTTTTTCAACTGCAGTTTGGAAGTCTGCCAAAACATCCGGATTTTTTTCCGAAACGTCCACGTTTGAAAAACCGTTGGCGAGAGCTAGAACAGTGTCGTTGGTGCTCATGTCGCCATCTATTGTAATGCGATTGAATGTTTTATCGTTGGCTGCCTTGAGAGTGTCTTGCAGCAGTTGAGCTGGCAGGTTGGCATCAGTTACTACAAAGGCGAGCATGGTTGCCATGTTTGGCTCGATCATGCCGCTTCCTTTTGCCACTCCTGCTACTCGGACTGTCCCATCGGTCGTCTCGAACTCTGCTAGACAGGACTTGGTAGTGGTGTCGGAAGTAAGAATGGCCTGCTGAAAACCCATTCCACCGTCTACTCCGTCCTCGATGTCTTGGACCGCATCCCGAATGCCGGCCGTGATGCGACTCATTGGCAAAGATTCACCTATTCGTCCCGTGGAGCAGACGAAAACTTGCTCGGGTTTCAATTTAAGCTGTCGCGCGACTTCCGAGGCCATGGTTCCGGTATCCACTTCACCTTGAGGACCTGTGCAAGCGTTGGCGTTGCCGCTATTCGCAACGATGGCATGAAATTCATTTTGTTCAGCAAGTATGGCTTGTCCATGAAGGACTGGAGCGGCTTTCACGTCGTTTGTGGTGAATACGCCGGCTCCCGAGCAGGGCCTTTTCGAGTAAACTATCCCGAGGTCTATGCGACCATCCCGTTTCCCTCGAACATCACAATGTATGCCTGCGCAGAAAAATCCCGACGCTTCGGTGAGCCCATCGACATTCTCATAGAATTTCATGGCAGTCCTGCTGTTTCGTCAAAGCCCGAGCAAATGTTCATTGCTTGTACGGCTTGTCCGCCGGCACCTTTTAGCAGGTTGTCTTCGGCGGAAGTGAGAATATAGCGCCCTGTCCGTTCGTCTGCCACGACGGAGAAATCGATTCGGTTTGTGCCGGTGACATGGGCAACGTCGGGGAACTCTCCACTGGGTAGCATTTGGGTAAAAGGCCTGCCCGCATACTTTTGTTTCCAGCAATTTTCGACTCCTTTAGTATCGAGCCGACCCTTTGCAGGTACTGATATGGTGGTGGCAATTCCCCGATTCATGGGTGCGAGATGTGGATGAAAGGAGACCACGACTTTCGCGTCGCTGGCTATACCGAGCTGCTCCTCGATTTCAGAAAGGTGACGATGTTTTGGCAGACCGTAAGCGGCTGCACTTTCGTTTCTTTCGCAGTAAAGGAGCTTTTCCGATGCTTGTCGACCTGCGCCACTAACTCCACTGAAGCTATTAATGACAATCCCTTCTCGCTCCACTAATCCTGCCTGAAGCAAGGGAGCTAATGGGACCAGAATGCTAGTGGGGTAGCAACCTGGTGAAGCTATGATATTACTCTTTTCCCAAGAAAGTTCGTGGAGTTCAGGAAGTCCATACATGGCCTTTTCCAAAAGTTCAGGGGCAGGGTGGGGTGCACCGTAAAATTCCTCGTAACGCTTCGGGCAAGAAAGCCGAAAGTCGGCGCTCAAGTCGATTACGCGCTTGCCCGCATTTACCAATGGGATCGCGTACTCGGAGGCCGTACCGTGGGGGAGCGCCAAAAAGAAAATGTCCAGATCATTGCTTTCTGCAAGTTCGTTGGGGGGCGGCGAGGAAAAAAGCAGGTCTTTGGCCTTCCCTCGCATCTTGGGAAGAGCAACCTCCAGCGGTGACCCCGTCAAACTTCTGGAGGTGACAGCCGAAAGGCATATGTCGGGATGTACAGCCAGAAGGCTTACTAGTTCTCGACCGGAATAGCCGGATGCTCCTATAATGCAGGCGTTCATTGGAAAAAGGAAAAGTTTATTACTTGTTAACTAAAGGTGGCAAAATCAAAAAAGAAAAAACCCTCCGGATGGAAAATCCGGAGGGTTGAAATTGGTTTCTAAAAAAGCGTTTAACGCTTGGAGAATTGGAAACGTTTTCGTGCTCCGGGTTGTCCCGGTTTCTTTCGTTCTTTTTTGCGTGGGTCTCGTCGGAGGTGGCCGGCTTTCTTTAGGGTCTTTCGTAATTCGGAATCCATTTTTTCGAGAGCTCTTGCGATACCGAGTCTAACGGCACCTGCTTGTCCGGTGCATCCGCCCCCACAAACATTCACGATTAGGTCTATGCTTTCAGACATCTCAACTTCCGCGAGAGGTCCGGCTACGATTTTGCGTAATTGTGAAGTGGGGAAGTAATCGTTCACTTCTCGTCCGTTTACAATGAAGCTTCCTCCCCCCGCATTAAGGCGTACCCTGGCAGTGCTTGTCTTGCGGCGACCCGTTGCAATGTGTGTCTCTTCTTGTTTCTTTGCGCTCATTTAAATTAAAACGGGTTGCCTTGACTAAATTTTGAGGGGTTGCGGTGACTGGGCTTCGTGAGGATGCTCAGATCCAACGTAAATTCGAA
>JABHOU010000087.1 GCA_018695085.1 Opitutia bacterium
AAGGTTCAGAGCGTCACCCAGCAAGTAGCCAATATCGCCGAAACCACGACCGAGGCAGTAGCTGAGCAGAAGCAGGCACTTAATAAAATAAGCGAGCGCCAAGCCAAGTCACTCAACGAAATCTATTCGAATTATGCGGCAAACAAAGTAAAGCTCACCATGACTTTTCGCCATAAGGGTGGCTTCCTAGGAGCCGAAAAGGTGGACACTTACGAAACTGAAACCATAATCCTCGTCGATGGAACTTTCGCCTATACCTTAGTTCATGCCAAAGATAGTCCCTTTCGCCTCGAACCTTTTCATCGCAAGCTCATCGAGGTGAGTGGAACTATCACCGGAAAAGGAATCAATACGCCTATCCACGTTAACGAAGTCGCCTTCATGGACGATCCCCGCATGCTGATCGTTCCCGTTTACGTCAATCCTCGCGAACTGGAGGAAAAGAACGACGTTAAACTCTTTCGTACTCCCAAGGACCCTCACATGTTTTCGGAAGCCGTCGTCGTGGATGTCGGTCACACGCGCTTCGGCCAAACCGAGTTCATCCGGGATGGTCTTGACGGTCGTTACATTCGCGTGAAACACAACCGCTTCACTTTCATTACCGGCAAGTTCGATCCCGGCAAAGGCGATCTCGTCTTTGCTAAGAGCGGAGAAGTTCTGGGTATCATGGTCAACAACGACTACGCCTTCCACATACAAAACCTCGGGGCTCGCATCCGCATGGGCACGCGTACCCCTTTGGGCAAATCGTTCGACGCTCCCAAGACTACCGATCTTCTGGCAAGCCTTGGCAAGAGCCTGAAATCCCTTCAGCAAAAGTTTCGCTGATTCTTGCAATTAGGACCGAGTTCCGCCAGACTCATCCCCTTTTTGCCGAATATTACGCATGAAGGAAGACGATAAACATGTTGATGAATCCGATCAATCCGCCGATGCTACTGCCGTACCCGCCGCGGATACACAGGAATTGAATCTGTCCATCGGGGAATCGCTCGGGAAATTCTTCAGCGACAAAGGCCTCTCCGATATCGTTCGTGGTCGTGGCTTCTTTCCCGGTCTTATCGAACTGCCCAAGGATCGTACCCACTGGTCGGTCGCCATCATTTTCATCCTTCTCGCGTATTTGCTTAGTTTTTATGCACGACTGGAGTGGATCGAGTTTGCCCAAGCCACTTATGTCGATGCGAACGGCGACACCCAGTTGATTCGTCCCCAAATGGTCAAGGGCGGCGTGGCCGTGGCCAACACTCACGACAGTTTTTATTTTGGTAGTATTTTGCAAAAAGCTCATTTGGGCTTGCATCAAAACAACAATCTCCTCCCATCCGCTATTTTCTCGGGAGCAATCACAGCTTTGCCCTATGCTTTGCTAAAGCTCTTTCCCTCACTCACCATCGAGCAATTGCTACTGTGGTTGCCGGTTTGGGTAGCCGGATTTGTCTGTATTCCGATCGTGCTTATCGGTCGCCTCTACGGTTCCACTCTTTGGGGCTTTTTTGCCGCCTGTCTGGCAGGCGTCACTCACAGCTATTACAATCGTACTTTAGCGGGTTATTACGACACCGATATGTTTTCCATTACGGTTCCTGCTCTTGCCATGTTCTTCTTGCTGGGGGCCTCCCGGAGAGAGTCGCTGAAATTTGCTTTGGCAGGTGCCGTGACTCTTTATCTTTACAGGTTCCTCTACGGTTCTGGGCAGGCCATTACCTGTACCATGTGTTTGGCTTTCATCGGTTACCGTTTCGGGTTGGCGGCCTTGGAATGTCTCTTTGATCGTAAGGATAAGTGTTTTTGGCGTTCACGGTCGCTGTGCTTTGCGTGTCAAACCGCCATTCTGTTGTCTTGGGTAATGTATTCCGAGGCTTGGTCTCGAGGTAACATGATCGAGGGGAGTTCTGCTCGTTTTTGCTTAGGTTTGCTACTTCTGCCTGTTCTTTTTTTTATTTTGCAGTTTTTGGAGGCAAAAAACCTCCCTTCATCCGAGGCCGATTCTTCTCTCCCATCAAAAAAAGAAACCAAAGAAGACATTCCGGCTTCCGCTCCTTCCCCTTTTCTTACACACCCTCAATTACTTCCTTTCATAGCTGCAATCGCCCTTTTGCTTGTTGGTATTTTCGGGAGCGTTTACGGTAAAGTAACGGGAAAACTCGAAAGTTACTTGCAAGGACCGCAGCAGGTGTCTTCCACTTCGTCGAAATCTTCCAATTATCAACTGAACTTTCGCAATGTTAAGCAAACTATTCGCGAAGCCGGAAAAATCCCTCCCGAGACGGTCCGTAACCGAATCCTAGCCGACACCCCTTCCTGTTCTTGCGCCAGATGCCTACCCAAGGCCAAGCGAACAGACGCCACCATTCTTCCCACTGCCTTTTTCGGTCTGTTCGGTCTAGTGCTACTCATCCTTTGGAGGTGGGAGTTTTGTATGGCCGTCCCTTTCCTCGCCATTGCCTATTTTTGTTTCGAGGGTCAAGTCGGTCTTCGTTTTACCGTTCATGTTGGCAACTATGCCGCATTGGGCGTTACTTTTCTCCTGATGACGGTGGTTTGGCTCCTCGTTCGTGCGGTCTTTTCGAGCGTACCCACAAACAATCCTCTTACTAAATCGGCTTGGCCTGCAAAAATCCTTTCCATGGCCATAGTTGGTGGTTTCGTCGTTTTTCTAGTTCGTCCCAACTTGCAGCACGCCCGCAACTACAATTCACATGTCGTCTATCCCGGTAAGACCATTGAGGCATTGGAAGCCCTCAACCATGACGCTGCACCCGACGATTTCGTCCTTACTTGGTGGGACTACGGTTCAGGCAGTTGGTTTTACGGGGGCACCCGTACCTTTACCTCTCCCGCCCACCAGACGCTGGACAATTTCCTCACCTCCGAAATTCTTCGTTCCACTTCCCAGCTGAAATCGGCCAACCTTTGTCGATTGAAGGCGGAGACCTATGTGGGGCTTGGCGATACTAAGGTAAACCCAGCAGGGTATACAACAGCGGTGCAAGCCCTTTTTCAGGACCGGTCAGCCGACTTGCGCTTTTACCCGGGACTCTTGGCTGATCTCGCAAACCCTGACTATGTTGCCCCAGTCAAGACGAATGAAGTTTATCTCTTCTTCCCCTACGAAATTATGCGCATCTTTCCCACCATCATGGGTTTCAGTTCCAGAAACCTGTTCATGGGCAAGCAACTTGACGAATACCGCGGTGGGCGTGTGCCCAAGGCGATGTCGATCCTGCGAGACGCTCGCCGCGAGGGTAACTCTCTCGTTTTTGCCAATGGCTTTCGCCTCGACCGGCGGGGGAAGTTGCGAACGAAAGACAATAAGGGCGTCGCCCCGTATGGGTCGATGTCGATTGCCGGTGCCCCTGGAGAACCCGCCAAGGTCGTCGACGCCCTTGAAGTCGATGGCTTGCGAATACCATCAAACCCCGAAAGGTCTTCTCCCCAGCGCTTGCTCTACCTTCCCGAGCAGCGCGATCTCATCATTTTGTCCGCAGATGCCTATCGCTCCACCTTGGCCAAGCGATTCCTTCTCGATCGCTTCGATCCCGAGTCTTATTCCCATTCCTCATTTGCATCCGCCGCCGACCTCAAGCGCCAATCCTACATGACACAGGCCGACTGGGTCACCTCCTCCGGTAGCAAAATTACGCTCAATATGCGTGGCGGTTACAAGATCGAGGCTAACGTCGGTACCGGATTGGCCAATTTGCCCGGCTTGTCCAAACCCGTCAAGTTTTCCTTCCATCGCTCCATGCACGATGTGAAAACGGGAAAACTTATGAAAATCCCGCCCAAGATCGTGGCAGGCGCCAGCTATCACTTAATCCAAAGCAATCTTCCCGCCTTTCTCGGTGGTCGCGCCTATACCGTCCCATCCGGTGGCAAGACCATCGCCCAAATCGCGGCCATCCACGGTGCCAATCCCTTGGCTTTGGCCCAAACCTCTGGTCGAGAGAATGACGAAATGCTCTCCGAGGGAGAGACCATCGAGATACCCTCTCGCGGATACCAAATAATCCCAGCATGGTTCTTCATGGCCGACGAAGTTTTTCAGTCCCTACTCGTACAAGGATTTCTAATGGAAAACCTCGACCCCGAGCTATTCGCCCCAGTCCACCTGTCTCCATGGGGCAAGGTGTATCGGGTTTTACGTTAAGTTACCTCGGTACTCCTAATCGAGTGATCCGGCGCCACCCATTTAATTGTTCCAAGAATCTTTCTCGCTAGAGATTTTTTTTACTTCTTCAACTTGCTTTTCTTCAAGTGCTTGCGAATATTCTATTCTCTTTACCTGTTTTTTCTCAAGGAAATATGCAAGATTTCCACTTTTCTCGCTAATAATACAGTTGATAACCTTCTCCAAGTGATTCGCTTAAGATAATGCATTTATTTCTATTTTCTTTTCGAAAGAGTATTTTTAGGACGATTTCTAGATCGGCACTGTTTTTTTCCTGCCGGATCAAGTTGCATCTCCTCTTCGTTTTACTCTCAAGCAATTTTGCTCTTACCGAGCACTTGTCGGGCGACGGAGGCGAGCTTCCTGTGTACGAGCTAAATTCGACCCACATCAACTACATGGCGGTAAACGTAAATATCCTTTACGAGGGAAATTACACTTTTGAGCATGTAGAAGTAGTCGGCGGCCAAGACGAAATTCGTTTCAGCCTAACGGCGTTTCTCGATGGACAGTGGGAGGTGTCTTCTGCGTTGTACTACATTGTCGATCCACAAGTTTTACCGAATCAGGATGCCATCGACAGCTATCTCGCGAGCCAAAACCTGACCCCGGTCAATTTATCTGCTCATTTTATGGCGCAGGTTTCTGCTCCTGACGGCACGGCCAATATGCAATTTGGAGGTTCCGTCTCCCAATCGGGGGATATTCTTGCCGTCGGCGCTTCATGGGCATCGGCCGGTGTTGGAGCTGCCTATCTATATCGTGCTGAGCAGAACGGCACTGCTACCTACTTGTCAAAGGTCACGGCTCCCGATGCTGCTGCCAACGACTACTTGGGGTCTTCCGTCTCCCAGTCGGGTGATCTTCTGGCAATTGGCGCCTTTGGTTCCGATCCCGGAGGCTTTTCCGATGCGGGAGCTGTCTACCTGTATCGCGTGGAGCAGAACGGAAGCGCTACATATTTGAGCAAGGTCATAGCTCCCGACAGTGGGCCAGGGGATTATTTTGGTAAATCCGTTTCCCAATCGGGTGATATCCTTGCCGTTGGCGCTCACACTTCCGATCCGGGGGGCATATCGGATTCCGGATCTGCCTACCTTTATCGTGTCGAGCAAAACGGCACCGCCACCTTTCTGGATAAGGTCTATGCTCCTGACCGGGGAGCCAGCGATTCATTTGGCGCTTCCTTGTCTCTATCGGGAAACCTTCTCGCCGTCGGTTCCCACAAGTCCGATCCCGGAGGCGTTTCCGCAGCCGGCGCCGCATATTTATACAGGCTTGAGCAGAATGGCAGTGCCACTTACCTGACCAAGGTAACCGCCCCCGACGCCACATCGGAGGACCAATTCGGGATTTCCGTCTCCCAATCGGGAGACCTTCTTGCCGTTGGTGCCCAATATGCCGATTCCGGAGGTGATTCCGGAGTTCTTGCCGACAAAGGAGCTGTCTACATGTACCGTTTGGAGGAAAACGGTACTGCAACTTTCCTATGGAAGAACAATCACGGTGGAGGCGCTGCAAGCGACCGTTTTGGAGGTTCTGTGTCTCTCTCAGGGAATCTTCTCGTCGTAGGCGCCAAAAACGCTGATCACGGGAGCGTTGCCAATGCCGGCGCTGCCTACCTCTATCGTATTGAGGACAACGGATCTTTTACCTATCTCGAGCGGATTGTTGCTCCCAACGGCGAGGGTAGTGATAATTTCGGGTATAGCATATCTCATTCGGGCGATTTTCTTGCCGTCAGCGCCATTGGTGCCGATTCCACAGTGGCGGACAGTGCCGGAGTAGCATATCTTTTCGATGTAAGCGACTATTCATTCGGCGACGGCAACTTTACTGACTCCGGTGACGGCAGCTATCAGGGCGACGATGGAGGCTACCAGTCCGATGACGGAGGCTACCAGAGCGACGACGGCGGCTATCAATCCGACGACGGAGGCTACCAGTCCGATGATGGCGGTTACCAATCTGACGATGGAGGCTATCAGTCCGATGATGGCGGCTATCAGTCCGATGATGGCGGCTACCAGTCCGATGATGGCGGTTACCAGTCAGACGATGGCGGCTACCAATCTGATGACGGAGGCTACCAATCCGACGATGGCGGCTACCAATCTGACGACGGCGGCTATCAATCTGACGACGGCGGCTATCAATCTGACGACGGCGGCTATCAATCTGACGACGGCGGCTACCAATCTGACGACGGT
>JABHOU010000121.1 GCA_018695085.1 Opitutia bacterium
GAAATACGATAAAGAAACTTCGCAAAGCCGGATCTCTTGAGGCGGACGAATCCGGTCGACTACTCCTCGACGTGGAGGAGCGCATGAAGGACGTCATGGAGAGTTCTCTCGAGTTGCGCATGCCATCACCGGAGGAGGTTTTGCGGGAGGTGGCATGGTTGAAGGGATTGCCCGACACAGTTATTTCTCAGATTGTCGGTCTTTCCGAGCAACGCTCTTACACTTCAGGTCAACGAATCATGGATCAGGGTGGTGCCGGAGACGGTATGATCGTTATTACCGGAGGAAGTGTGAATGTTTCAATTGGTGACTTGGTCGTGGACATCATGGGTCGTGGAGCCGTTATCGGTGAAATGGCTGTCTTGGCCGGGGTGCCGCGTACCGCCAACGTAGTGGCCGATACCTCAGTAACGGCGATCTGGTTGACTACCGAGTCGATGCAGAAAGCAATGACCGAATCGGACGAACTATCCAACAGCCTTTGGAAAACCGCATCTATTCGTTTTGCCGAAAACCTTCTTGGTAATCGAGAGCCTTATCGCAGTTGGAGCCAAATCGAGCTTCGACGTTGGCTGAACTCGGGGAATGTTCTTTCGCCAAATGACGGCGAAACTCTTAACTTATACGGCAAGACCTCCGTTCTCGTTGCCGGTCAGGCGACTGCTGTTGCCGGAGGGAATCCCATTTCAGCTCCCGCCGTACTCGAATTAGCCGAGGCTCGCTTTTCCACCGGGGCCAAAGTGTTTGTGCGGGAAGCTTGATCTGGTCAAAGTGGCGGAGAGGGCGGGATTCGAACCCGCGGTACCTTGCGGTACACAGCATTTCCAATGCTGCACGATCGGCCACTCTGTCACCTCTCCTTAAGTGCCTCAGGCTCGTCCTACAGAATGTTTCGCAAGTTCGTCTAGTCAACGCCTAAAGGATAGGCAGCCCCATTGAATTAGGTTTCTTTTTTCTAGGATTCGGATTGCTAATTCTTTTTTTTGAGGTTTGCCGGTTGGGAAGGATGTCGATAACAAGAATTACAACCATCGTTTTTTATGTCTACCGAGGAAATTGCTTACGACAGCAAGGTTGAGGGCGAAATTATCGTCACTCGAGCGGATGCAGTGGTGAACTGGATACGCCAGCACTCAGTTTGGCCCATGCCCATGGGGCTTGCTTGCTGTGCGATTGAACTGATGGCCACTGCCGCTTCCAAGTTCGACATTTCACGTTTTGGAATGGAGGTCATGCGGTTTTCTCCACGACAGGCCGACTGTATGATCGTTGCGGGCACGGTAACCTACAAAATGGCTGAAGTCGTTCGCCGGATTTACGACCAAATGGGCGATCCCAAATGGGTGGTAGCCATGGGTGCTTGTGCTTCTACCGGTGGCATGTACCGCTCCTATGCCGTGCTACAAGGAGTGGACAATATTGTCCCCGTCGACGTATACGTTAGCGGATGTCCTCCCCGCCCGGAGGCTTTGTTGGATGCAATGATCAAGCTCCAAGATAAAATTGGACGCGAGCCTTCCGTTCGCAACCTGCGTAAGACGCAAGAGACCGTTTCGGTCGCTTGAGCTCTTGTTTGATGGACCAGGAATTTGCCAAGGGGCTTTTGGAACGTTACGCCTTCCTTTCGTCTCGGGATTCGGCGGATTGCTTGTCTTATTTTTGTCCCACTGACAATTTAGTGGAACTGGCTTCGGTGCTTCGCGATCGCGAGGGTTTTGAAATGTTGGTGGATTTGACGGCCCTCGACTGGGGGCAGGAAAACTCACCTCGCTTCACCACGCTGTATCATTTTTATTCACTGGCTCTGAAAACTTATCTGCGCATCGCTTGCGATTGCCCTAGCAACGAGGAGCCCGAGGTCCCCAGCTTGGCTGCCGTTTATCCTGCAGCGGATTGGCACGAACGTGAAGTTTTCGACATGTTCGGCATTACTTTTGCGGGGCATCCCAATTTAAAGCGCATTCTTATGTGGGACGAGTATCCCTATCATCCCCTGCGCAAAGAATTTCCTCTTGCCGGAATTGAGACAACACTGCCCGCACCCGACGTAGCGGAGGTGACGGAAGCTTCCGTGGAGCCCGCGCCCATGATGGGTGGGCCCTTCGTTTCACCGGCCGAAGGCAATGTGAGCGAGTCCGAGCCACGAGCCAAGGATGAAAGTTGGACCGAGGAGGTCGAGAAAACGTTATGAGTTCCACGACCGTTACAAAGGAAGTGAGTGTTGGTGACGTTGCCGCTAGGGGAGCTGACCTGTCTCAAGGTCCCGACGGTGAACGCATGGCCCTGAACGTGGGTCCCTCTCACCCTACTACCCATGGTGTGCTCCGGCTCATTATGGAATTGGACGGCGATCTCATCGCCAAGTGTGAACCCGTGCTCGGATACTTGCATCGAGGCGACGAGAAGATCGCCGAGAACATGACTTACAACCAGTTCGTCCCTTACACGGACCGACTGGACTACATTGCTCCTCTCGCCAACAACGTCGCCTATGTTTTGGCCGTCGAGAAACTTACTGACATCGAAATTCCCGAGCGTTGCCAAGCGATACGGGTGCTCGTGTGCGAACTAGCCCGTATCTCCAGTCACCTGCTGGGCATGGGTGTCTTCGGCATGGATGCCGGCGCTTGGACGCCCTTCATGTACACTTTTACGGAACGTGAAAAGCTTTACACTTTGTTCGAGGAGTTGACAGGAGCCCGTTTCACTACCAGTTACACTCGAATCGGAGGAGTTTCTCGAGACGTGCCCGATGGCTGGCTAAGCCGCGTGATCAAGTTTTGCGACGAACTGCCCAAGGCGATCGACGAGGTCGAAAAGCTTCTCACCCGCAACCGAATCTTTCTTGATCGAACGGAAGATATCGGCGTTATCAGCAAGGAGGATGCTCTTGCCTGGGGCATTACGGGACCCAACCTGCGAGCTTCGGGAGTGGATCTGGATTTGCGCAAGGACAAGCCATACTGCGGTTACGAGCAGTATGATTTCGACGTGCCCATTGGCGTGAAGGGTGACTGCTACGATCGTTACCTCGTGCGCATAGAGGAAATTCGTCAGAGCATTCGCATTGTCAGGCAAGTCATCGACAATTTCCCCGGGGGGGCATGGTATGCCGAAGACGCCAAGAAGATTTTTGCGCCGCCCAAGGAAAAAATCCTCTCAAGCATGGAGGAATTGATCCAGAACTTCATGATCGTGACGGAAGGTCCGCAGGTTCCTCCCGGAGAGGTTTATTTTGAAGCTGAAAACCCGAAAGGCATACTTGGTTTTTACGTATATTCGAAGGGTGGGGGAGTTCCCTACCGCCTAAAGATTAGGGCGCCAAGTTTTTGCAACCTAAGCATTCTGGAGGAAATGGCTCCGGGTCATATGCTTTCCGATATTACCGTGATTCTTGGCAGCCTCGACTTCGTCATGGGCGAGTGCGACCGTTGAAGTTCTAGCGATAAATCTCATGGAACTCAGCAAAGACACTTTAACCAAGATCGACGAGGTCATCGGCCGTTATCCGGAGAAGCGGAGCGCCACCCTCATGGTCATCCACTTGGTGCAGGATGAGCAGGGTTGCATTACGGACGAAGCCGTGGAATGGATTGCAGAGAAGCTCGAGCTACAACCTGTGAATATTTACGAGGTCGTTACTTTTTATCCCATGATTCGTAGGGAACCTTGGGGAAAGACTCACGTTCGCGTATGTCGAACTCTTCCTTGTGCTTTGCGAGGTTCTTACAAAACTTGCCGTACCCTTGAGGAAAAGCTTGGAGTTAAGGAAGGGCATGTTTCCGAAGACGGTGAATTCTCCATCGAATTCATGGAATGTCTTGCCGATTGTGGCAAAGGTCCCGTGGTGATAGTTGATGAAAAGACTTATGAAGACGTTCAAGGCGAAGCCGCTGAGAAATTTGCCGAGCAGGTGAAGAATGGCACGCTCGCAAAAGATCGAAATTTCACGAGTTACGAAGACGGGCTTGCCAAACCTCGTAAAAAGACTGTTGCCTCTAAGAAGAAAGGAGCTCGAAGGAAGTAAATCGACATGGCGGTAGCAAAGGAAAAACGAATTATTTTGAAGTACGCCGATGCCAAAGGGTACTCCAACGACCTGCCTTGCTACTTGGAGCATGGTGGGTACGACATGCTCAAGAAGGCGGTCAAGTCGAAGCCCGAAGACATTTGCGAAGAGGTCCTGAAGTCGGGTGTTCGCGGTCGCGGAGGGGCAGGTTTTCCCACGGGCATGAAATGGAAGTTTCTCGATCGCAAGTCGGGCAAGCCCATTTATCTCATCTGCAATGCCGACGAATCCGAACCCGGAACTTTCAAGGATCGGCAAATCATCTACAAGGATCCCCATCAATTGATTGAGGGAATGATGATATCGGCTTACGCCATTCAAGCCAAACAGGCCTTCATATACATTAGAGCCGAATTTTTCGAAGGTGCACGAATCCTCGATCGAGCCATTGCCGAGGCCAAGGCAAAGAAGTTGTGCGGCGACAATGTTTTGGGTTCCGGTTATTCCTGCGACATCGTGGTGCATCGTGGGGCAGGGGCCTATATCTGTGGAGAGGAGACCGGCCTGATCGAGTCTTTGGAGGGCAAGCGACCGAACCCCCGAATCAAACCTCCCTATTTTCCCGCGGTGTTGGGTGTTTATCAGTGCCCAACAATCGTCAATAACGTCGAGACCCTATGCAACGTTAAGCATATTTTGGAAATGGGCGGCGATGCATTTTCCAAGCTTGGTATCCCCAATAATACGGGAACTCGTATCTGGTGTGTCTCAGGGCAGGTTCAAAACCCGGGGTATTTTGAATTCGAGTGCGGAGCTCTCACACTCGGGGAAATGATTTACGACGTCTGCGGTGGTCTGAATCCGGGTAGAAGTTTGAAGGCCGTCATTCCCGGCGGTTCTTCGGCCAAAGTACTTCGATCAGACGAACGGTTTACCGGTACGCTCAAGGACGGAACCGAGTTCGACTGGGGCGTGACGGATATCCCGTTGGATTTCGATGGTCCCATGGCCGCGGGCAGCATGTCGGGTTCAGGCGGCATAATTGTTATGGACGATAGCGTTGATATCGTGGAGGCAATGGCCAACATCAACGCCTTTTATGCCCACGAGTCCTGTGGCCAATGTACCCCCTGCCGAGAAGGTTCCCTGTGGATGCGCAAGATCAGTACTCGCATGTGCTCGGGCGGAGCCAGGGAGGAAGATCCCGACTTGCTCGTCTCCGTAGCCAATCAAATCGAGGGCCGCACCATCTGCGCATTCGGCGAGGCGGCCGCATGGCCCACTCAAAGTTTTGTCGCTAAGTTTAAGGATGAATTCATTGCCAAGGCTAACCAGCCAGCTCCCGATGACGATGCGGAAGGGCCTGCGCGTTTGCGGTTGATCTGATGTTTTGCATATGAGCGGAAACGGTAAAGTGGATATGGTCTCGATCATTCTCAACGGGGAAGAAGTTGAAGTGCCCGCAGGCATCAATTTAATCGAAGCCGCGGAAATTCACGGACGGGAGATTCCGCACTATTGTTATCACCCGAAGCTTACGGTGGCCGGTAACTGTCGGATGTGCTTGGTCGAAATGGGCATGCCTATGCGCGATCGCGGAACGGGTGAACCGGTGTTGGATGCGGATGGAAACCAAAAAATCGGATGGATTCCCAAACCCATTATTGGTTGTGGCACGAACGTTTCTCCGGGAATGCACGTTAACACGGATTCGCCTTTGGCCAAGGATTCTCGCGAGGGAATCATGGAATTTCTGCTTGTGAATCATCCGCTCGATTGCCCGATCTGCGACCAAGCGGGCGAGTGCCGGCTTCAAGAGTTCGCGATGGATTACGGTCGCGGGTACAGCCGTTTTGTGGAGCGAAAAAACGTTAAGCCGAAGCGGACGAGACTTGGTCCAAGGGTCACCCTCGATGACGAACGCTGCATTCTTTGCTCTCGTTGCATTCGCTTTTGCCAAGAAGTCACGAAGGACGACGTCCTTGGCTTTGTGGACCGCGGTAGTTATTCCACTCTAACTTGTTTCCCCGGAAAGGAGCTTTCCAATAACTATTCGCTCAATACCGTCGACATTTGCCCGGTCGGCGCTTTGACCAGTTCTGACTTCCGTTTCAAGATGCGGGTTTGGTTTTTGAAGGAATCTCCCAGCATTTGTACCGAAAGCAGTGCTGGCGCCAACACCTTGGTGGAAAGTCGAGAGGGGCAAATCTACCGGATCACTCCGCGTCGTAACGATGCAGTCAACGATACTTGGATGACCGATAGCGGCCGAGAGCTATTCAAACAGGTCCGCTTCGAAAGTCGTTTGAC
>JABHOU010000660.1 GCA_018695085.1 Opitutia bacterium
GCGCCTGAAGAACGGCAACACCTTGATCGCCTCGGGCAGCGGCAACAGCGTGGTCGAGGTTTCTCCTGAGAAGAAAGTCGTCTGGGAAATCAAGGGCAAGGTGCCCGGCACCGAGGTGAACCTCAAGTGGATGACCTGCCTGCAAGAGCGCGAAAACGGCAATTTCATCGTGGGCAACTGCCACGCCGGCCGGGACAATCCTCAAATTTTCGAGATCACACGCGACAAGAAGATCGTCTGGGAATTCAACGAGTTCGAGCTCGTGGGCAACGGCTTGGCCTGCTGGCAAGTCCTCGAGGGCGAGCAAGCCGCGATGGTGAGCAAGAAACTGAAAGCACTCAAGTAAGATGGGTAGGAAACTGCTTCCGCTTCTTGTCGGTCTCGCCTTCGCCTCTTTGGGGCAAGCAAAGGATAAGCCGACCAACTTCGTCGTTTTCCTGACCGATGACCTGGGTTGGGGAGACCTCGCCTGTTACGGTCACTCGGTAATCCAGACCCCCAACCTAGACAAGTTCGCCAAGCAGGGGATGCGCTTTACCCAGAGCTATTCCGCCTGCGGAGTATGTTCTCCCTCCCGTTCCTCCATCCTGACCGGCAGGACGCCTTACCGGAACGGCGTCTGGCGGTGGATACCCGGCGGGCACCAAGTCCATTTAAGAACCAGTGAGATAACTTCCGCCGAACTCCTCAAGGCCAAGGGCTACGAGACCTGCCACGTCGGGAAATGGCACCTCAACGGCAAGTTCAACAGCAAGGACCAACCCCAACCCGACGACCACGGATTCGACCACTGGATGGCCACCCAAAACAACGCAGCACCCAACCACCGCAACCCGAAAAACTTCGTCCGCAACCGGAAAGAGGTGGGCGAGATGATAGGCTTTTCCGCCCCGCTGGTGGTTAAGGAAGGCGTCCGCTGGCTGAAAGAGAAGCGCGACCCGAAAAAACCGTTCTTTCTTAACGTATGGACCCACGAACCGCATCTTCCGATCGAGTCCGATCCCAAGTTCATGGAATTGTACAAGGAGTTCGAAGACGAGGGCATTCGCCAGCACCACGGCAACGTCACGCAAATCGACCACGCATTCGGCAACCTCATGAAGGCCCTCGAGGAACTGGGCGAAACCGAAAATACCTTCGTCATCTTCACTTCCGACAACGGCCCCGAGGGGAACGGCCTGAAAGGACGCACCCGCGGTTCCACAGGCGGTCTTCGCGAAAGAAAGCGTTCTTCTCACGAGGGAGGCATCCGCGTGCCCGGCATCATACGTTGGCCCGGTCAGGTGCCCGCGGGCAGTACCAACCGCACCCCCATCATCGGCTCCGACGTTTTCTCCACCATACTGGCCATCGCGGGCATTCCGTTGCCCGACGACCGCACCATAGACGGGGTCGACATCCGTCCCGTCTTCGCGGAAAAAGAGCTTACACGCCCCGTGCCGCTGTATTGGCGCAACCATTTGGCCCGAGCCGACATTCACGTCGCCTTGCGCGATGGTGAATGGAAGATCCTCGGCAACGCATCTCTCGACAAATTCCAGCTCTACCACATCGAGAAGGACTGGCAGGAGAAGTTCGACCTAGTCCTCGCAAAACCGGAAAAACTTGCTGAAATGAAGGAGAAGCTACTTACGGTTCACGCCCAAGTGGAGAAGGAAGGCCCCAGCGAATGGTGGAGGAACGAAACGCCACGCCGCAAACCAAGGAAACCGAAGAAGTCCGGACTCCTCCCCGAGGGAAAGGATGAAACCGGTGGAGCCTACGCCTTGGTCAAGGGCGGCACCGCATCCAAGCATGATGACCCTGCCCTTTTCCATGCCCTAACCGGCACCGGCGAAACCATCGCCCTCCGCGAACTCCCTAAGCCCGCCACCCGCAAGCTGGTGCTCAAGACCTCCTACAAGTCACTCGCCTCCGGCTCCACCAAGAACGCCGCCATCGCCTTCGGGGACACTCCTGAAAACGACGCCCTCCTCAAGGCCGGCACGGCCATCGGGATGAACGCCCACGTCCTCTTCCCCGGTTCCTGGGAAAACGTTTCGGGCGGAGCCAAGAGCACCATGCGGGCGGCAAAGGATTCTAGCTTTGCTCTCACCTTGGCGGTCGACCTTGCCAAACGCTCCGTCACCGCCACCATCAACGACCGCGCCCTCACCTTTCCCCTACCGGAAGACATCAAGCAGATTCGCTACTTCGGGCCTTACGTAAAGGGCACCAGCTCGGCCTTCGCTCCCATCGAAGTCATCGAGGCCGAGTAGCTGGCCGGCTTAAGAAGTCATGAAGCGGAAAACCCATTCAGCGAGTTTCCTAATCCTAGCGTTGGTTCTTGTTCCCGCCACCTTAGCCGAGGACAACGGCTTGCGCGCAGGCACAGCCGTTGTGGACGTTACGCCTCAGGAGTGGCCGCTGGTCCTGCGCGGTTCCTTTTTTCCCAAACCCGCAAAAACTTCGCACGACCCACTTCACGTCAGGGCCCTCGCCTTCGAGAACGGTACAGGACGGGCGGTCATAGTGATAGTGGACGTGATCGGCATTTCGCGGGAAACTCTTGATCCGGTAAAAAAAAGGGCCGCCAAGGCTACCGGTTGGCGAAC
>JABHOU010000100.1 GCA_018695085.1 Opitutia bacterium
CCCACATCTGGTGTTGGCCGACGCCTGTGGTGATGATGGCCTCGCCTTTGGATTCCTCGTAGAGGGCCTCGACGGCTTCCTGCGAGGTGATGTGTTCGCCTTTCTTATAACGAAAGGGGTTTTCTTCCTTCCACTTGTCGAGAGAGGAGAACCATTCGGTGAGGTCGGGCTTTTGGAAGCCTTGTTCCTTGGCCAGTTCGGAGAGGCGCTTGAGGGCGTACTTGATGTCGGTCTGAATGGGGAAGTGGGCGTGCACGTTCTTGTTGTGCTCTGCCTTGTCGACGTCGAAATGAATGACGTAGGCCTCTTGGGCGTACTTGTCTACCTTGCCCGTGATACGGTCGTCGAAGCGAGCGCCGGCGCATAGCAGGAGATCACTTTCGCACACCGCCCAGTTGCCCGCAACGGTGCCGTGCATGCCGTACCAGTAGAGGGATTGCTCGTGGGCGGGATCGAACACGCCCAGCCCCATTAAGGTGTGGGTGACGGGGAGTCCGGTTATTTCTGCGAATTCCTTGAGTTCCTCATGGGCATCGGCGGAGAGGATGCCGCCACCGGTATAGAGGACGGGCTTTTTTGCCTCGGTTATGAGTCGCAGGACTTCGGTGAGCTCTTCGTCGCTGGCTTTGGGCACATCCAGTTTATAGCCCGGAATGTCACCGACTTCCGAGGGAAAGAATGGCTCGAAGACGGCTTGCTGGACATCTTTTGGGATGTCGATGACGACGGGACCGGGGCGGCCGCTTTCGGCCAAATAGAAAGCTTCCTTGACGATTCGCGGAAGGTCTTCCGCCTCAAGCACGAGATAGCTGTGCTTGACCACGGGGAGGGTCATGCCGAAGAAGTCGGTTTCCTGAAAGGCGCTCTTGCCGATGAACTGCTGGTAGACCTGCCCCGTGATGGCAATGAGGGGAACGCTGTCCATGTAGGCGTCGGCGATACAGGTCATCAGGTTGGTGGCGCCGGGACCGGAAGTGGCCATGCAGACGCCCGCCTTGCCCGTGGCTCTGGCATACCCGTGGGCCATGAAACCACCGCCTTGTTCCTGTCGGGGAAGGATGGTGCGAATGCTCTTTGAACGAGTGAGCGACTGGTGCAATTCCATCGAAGCCCCGCCCGGATAGGCGAACACCGCCTCCACGCCCTCACGCTCGAGGGACGCCACCAAGGCGTCTGCCCCATTCATGGCGGGCCCTTGCTCGCCTTCGGGTAGAGGTTGTTCTTCTTTGATGGGTTGTGTGCTCATTGGTCGTATTGGTTGATCGGATATACAAATGCATTTTCTCAGAAACAGTCCTGTTTTTCAAGGGCAAAGGAATGGCCTCAAATGAGCTCTTTTTCTTAAAGACCCAAGGAACGGTTTTGAATATCGCCCACTCGCAAGGCTTGGGACGCGGAGTAGTCGGTTTTATCTTACAGTTCGTCAAGGGTGGACCATTTACCTAGGGAATAATCGTAAAGACCTTTTGATGATTTGAAATAGCTCCAGTTTTTCTTTTCGTGACTGTACAGCCATGGGTAGTTGTTCTTGCTCGTCCAAAGCCAATTCAAATTCGGGTGGTATAGCCAGACTCCCACTTGTACCGCGTCTACAGGATAAAGCCATTCCAAGTGTTCGTGATAAATCCAGTTTGAGTCGCTAGAGAAAAAGTTTCCGAACCAAGGGCTTGAGCTCCATCCCGAAACTGAATCGGTGGCTGCATTTGCATTGGCAAAGATCGGCGCCGAAATTTGAAGGTCACCGCTTCCGTAATACGTATTTCCTTCCTGGATAGACACGACGTTTCCGTCTTTATCCAAGAACTTCGTTGGAACCGTGGGAGCAGTTTGGGGGTCGGTTTGATGAAAGACTTGAAAATGAAGATGGGGTTCCGTTGACCATCCGGTATTTCCCGAAAGTCCAATGGGGTCTCCAACTTTCACTGTGTCGCCCACCTGTACGAGAGCTCCGTGTTGCTGTAAGTGCAGGTAGTCGGCTTTGCTTCCGTCCAAATGTCCGATGGTTACGTAATTGGCCTTGTCCATGAATGACTTTTCAGCTCCTCCTTCGTTGGAGTCTTCCTTAAGGTTTA
>JABHOU010000332.1 GCA_018695085.1 Opitutia bacterium
ATATTTCGTTCCCACGCCACAAGTAATCAAGGCGGAAGACCATGGCGTTCCCCAAAAAAGAGGACGCGTTTTTATCGTTGGATTTCGCCATGACTTAAAAATATATAAATTTAAATATCCTGACCCCAAGAAAGTGAAAACGCCCTTTCGTAAGGTTAAGGAAAAGCATTCTGTATCTGCCCGATACTATCTTTCCAGCAGTTATCTTCAGTCTCTTCGCTCTCACCGAGTTCGGCACGAAGGAAAAGGAAACGGCTTTGGATTCGAGATTATCGACGACGATCAGGTGGCCAACACCATCGTCATCGGCGGCATGGGTCGAGAACGCAACCTGGTGATCGATCATCGATTGAAGGACTTCACCCCCGTTACCAACATAAAGGGTGAAGTGAACCGCGAAGGCATTCGTCGGATGACACCTCGGGAGTGGGCTCGCCTCCAAGGATACCCCGACGAATTTCTCATTCCCGTATCGGACGCTCAAGCCTACAAGCAATTCGCCAATTCCGTTGCCGTTCCTGCCATCAAGGCAACTGCCTCGGTGATTCTCGAGACTTTAGCTTAATCCAAGATTTTCGGAATCTACCCCTGCGGCATTAGGACGGACGAGCAAGTTCCGCATAATGGGTGCAGCTTGACATCGATGATACTTCTCTTGCCAACCTTTGTTCTTCGAAAAAGTTCTCTTTAGTCAATGCCCGCGACTGAACGACCATGACTACGAGGGACAAGTACAATGAATACAGGAAAAGCGCTACGCCGACTGGCTAAAAGCCAACGAGTACGAGGTTTACAAGAACTAACGGATCGTTCCTCAACCCACCTTCATAACCAACTCCTCGTCTTTGACGGAAAAGGCTACATCACTCCCCTCCTCCACTTCCCCGGCAACCAAGGCCCTAGCAAGCTGGGTCTCGACCTGCTTCTGTAAAAATCTCTTGAGCGGACGAGCCCCGTAAGTCGGGTCGTATCCCTTTTCCCCTATCCATTTCTTGGCGGCGGAGGTGAAGGCAACCGAAACCTTACGATCTTCGAGGCGATTGTTGAGCCCGGCGAGCAGAAGATCGACGATTTCGGTGATTTCCTCGAGCGAGAGAGGCTTGAAGAGTACGACATCGTCGATCCGATTGAGAAATTCGGGACGGAAGTGATCTCGCAAGTCGGCTAGAACAGATTCACGAACGCTCTCGGAGATTTCGCAGTCGATGACGTTGTCCTGGAGGTATCGGCTGCCAACGTTGGAGGTCATAATGACCACCACGTTCTTGAAGTCGACGGTGCGTCCCTGAGAATCGGTCAGGCGACCGTCATCCATGAGTTGCAGCAGGACATTGAAGACGTCGGGATGGGCCTTTTCGATTTCATCAAACAGCACGACCGAATAGGGTTTGCGTCGAACGGCCTCGGTGAGCTGACCACCCTCCTCGTAGCCGACGTAACCGGGAGGAGCACCAATCAAGCGTGCAACGGAATGTTTTTCCATGTACTCGGACATGTCGATTCGCACGACGTTGTTTTCGCTGTCGAACAGGCTTTCGGCGAGGGTCTTGGCCAGCTCGGTCTTCCCTACCCCTGTGGGACCGAGAAAAAGAAAGGAGCCGATCGGACGATTTGGATCCTTGATCCCGGCTCGAGCCCTGAGGATGGCCTCGGCTACTGCATCTACGGCTTCTTCCTGCCCGATCACCCGCTCGTGCAAAATACTCTGCAGGCGCAAAAGCTTTTGCTTTTCTCCCTCGATCAGCTTGGTTACGGGCACTCCTGTCCAGCGGGCCACGATATCGGCGATTTCCTCGGCAGTCACCTCCTCCTTGAGCAAGGTGTCCTTTTTCTCCGCTTTTTCGAGTTTTTCAAGATCCGCCTCCAGAGTGGGTAGTTTTCCGTGCTTAAGCTCGGCCACGAGGTTCAGGTCGTAAGCTCGCTCTGCTCGCTCCATCTCGGAGCGAGTGGATTCTATTTGTTCGCGAAGGACTCGAATGTCGTCGATGTCCTTGCGTTCGCCTTCCCAGCGTCGCTTGAAAGTTTCCATCTTGTCCCGCGCATTACCCAGTTCCTTGCGCAAAACCTCTAGACGCTCCTTGCTGGCCTTGTCCTTTTCCTGCTTGAGAGCGGTTTCCTCGATTTCGAGTTGGAGGACGCGCCGACTGATCTCGTCGAGTTCGGCGGGCATGCTGTCGAGCTCGGTGCGGATCATGGCGCAGGCTTCGTCTACGAGGTCGATCGCCTTGTCGGGTAGGAAGCGATCGGAAATATAGCGGTTGGAGAGTACGGCGGCATTTACGAGAGCCTCGTCCCGGATATTGACCCCGTGGTGAATCTCAAAGCGCTCGCTCAGACCGCGGAGGATGGATATGGTGTCCTCGACATTCGGTTGATCCACGAGGATGGTTTGAAAACGTCGTTCGAGCGCGGCGTCTTTCTCGACATGCAGGCGATATTCGTTTAGCGTTGTGGCCCCGATGCAGTGTAGTTCGCCTCTAGCCAGCATGGGCTTGAGCATGTTGCCCGCATCGATGGCGCCCTCGGCCTTGCCCGCCCCTACGATGGTGTGCATCTCGTCGATAAAGAGGACGATGCGACCTTCCCCCTTGCTCACCTCGGTCAATACGGCCTTGAGGCGTTCCTCGAATTCGCCGCGAAACTTTGCCCCGGCAAGGAGGGAACCCATGTCGAGAGTGAAAATGGTCTTGTCCTTGAGCCCTTCAGGCACGTCCCCCCGTACAATTCGCTGAGCGAGGCCTTCCACGATGGCTGTCTTCCCCACACCGGGCTCACCTATGAGTACGGGGTTGTTCTTGGTCTTGCGGGAGAGGATGCGAATGACGCGTCGGATCTCGGTGTCGCGACCGATGACGGGATCGAGCTTGCCGGACTTTGCCTGCTCGACCAGATCGATGCCGTATTTCTTGAGTGCACGGAAAGTGTTTTCGGGAGTCTTGCTGGTTACCTTTTGCCCACCCCTCATTTCCTCGAGGGCCTTGTGCACCTTTTTTTCGGATAGTCCGAAATTTTTGAAGAACTTAGTCAGGGATGTGGGTTTGCCAACGGTGATTAGCCCAAGAAAAAGGTGCTCGGTGCTTACGTAGTCATCTTCCATTGCAGCGGATACGGAATGAGACTTTTCAACTGCCTCGGTAAGAGCTTGCGAGGCATAGGAACGAGCGGTGTTTACGTTGCCTGCAATTTTCGGGAGTCCGCCCAGTTCGCGCTCCAAAGACAACTGCACGGCGGCCGCTCCAATTCCCATCTCCTCCAGCAAGGAGGGAACGATTCCGTGTTCCTGTCGGACGAGAGCCGCCAAAAGGTGCCACACCTCGACTTCCTGTTGGCCATTGCGCTGGGCTACGTCGGCCATTTCGCGAATGGCTCCAATTCCCATTTCAGTAAATTTTTCGGGATCTATGTTCATTACATTGTTCTTTTGCAAGTTGCGTACCGATTGAGGCAAGCATCTAAAACTTAATGTTTATTGATTATCAATGATTTACGGGATGTATGATTGCAATTTTTAGGGTCAAGGCTTCGGCAGGAAGCTAAAAGTGGGTCATTCTGTCCCTTCTTCGAGAAAGCTTGCCTTGGGAGGTTCATGCATCTTTGCAGAGGGCATGACGAAAAAGGAACGGGCCAATTTTGTGAGCGGACGCTTGAACGAGCTTTATCCCAATCCGCCGATTCCCCTAGATCACAAGGATGAGTACACTTTGCTCGTAGCAGTCTTGCTTTCGGCCCAATGCACGGATGTCCGAGTAAATAAAACGACCCCTGCTTTGTTCGCCTTGGCCGATGAACCCGAGAAAATGGCCAAGCAATCGGTGGCATCCATAGACGCCATTGTGCGTCCATGTGGTCTGGCCCCAAGAAAGGCCACCGCAATTCGAGACCTCTCTCGCATTCTCGTTGATGAACACGAGGGCCGCGTTCCCGACAGTTTCGAGGAACTGGAAGCCTTGCCCGGAGTGGGTCATAAAACGGCGTCGGTAGTCATGACTCAGGCCTTTGGTCACCCTGCGTTCCCCGTGGACACCCATATCCACCGCCTAGCTCAACGTTGGGGTTTAACCAACGGCAAAAGCGTGACCCAAACCGAAATCGACCTTAAATCTTTGTTTGCCGAGGAAACTTGGAATCGTCTGCACCTGCAGATCATTTACTACGGTCGCGAACATTGCTCAGCACGTGGTTGCGATGGCACCGTATGTGAAATTTGTCGCGACTGTTACCCGAAAAGGCGTAAACCCGTGGTAACGAAAAAAGCTTAAAGCCTAATGGTTAGCCCGCCTGCACGAGCATGTCGGGACGC
>JABHOU010000631.1 GCA_018695085.1 Opitutia bacterium
CGGACTGGGCTAGGCGTCGTAAGGAAATCCGCGAGGATTGGATGAGTTTGATGGGACCGTGGCCGAAATTGATCACAAACCCCGTCGTCCGGACGATCGAGGAAACGCGCCGCGAAAATTTCCTACAGATCAAAATTCGATTCAAATGGACGCCGACCGAACACACCACTGGGTATCTGCTCATTCCCGATGGCAAAGGCAGGCGACCCGCCGCAGTCACGGTCTACTACGAACCGGAAACTGCCATCGGCTTGGGTAAAAGCCGGCATCGCGATTTTGCGCTCCAGTTGGCTCGTCGTGGCTTTGTCACTCTCTCCATCGGCACCACCGTCACGACCCAAAACCGCACCTACGCCATCCATTACCCATCCATCGAGAAAGCCACTGTCCAGCCCCTCTCGATGCTCGCTTATGCTGCGGCCAACGCTTGGCATCTCCTGGCCCGGCGACCCGAGGTGGATGCCGAGCGCATCGGTATTCTAGGCCATTCCTATGGTGGCAAGTGGGCGATGTTCGCCTCTTGCCTGTTCGAGCGCTTCGCCTGCGCCGCCTGGTCCGATCCCGGCATCGTCTTCGATACTCGCCCAAGCATTAATTACTGGGAACCGTGGTATCTCGGGTGGCATCTCCGACCATGGCGTAAGCGTGGTGTCCCTACCTCGTCGAATCCCGCCCGTGGGCTATACCCCCGCCTGCTTAAGGAAGGGCGCGACCTCCACGAATTGCATGCCCTTATGGCTCCCCGTCCCTTTCTCGTCAGCGGTGGTTCGGAGGATTCTCCTCCTCGATGGTCGCCCCTCAATCACAGCATTGCCGTGTGCAAGCTTCTTGGATTGGACAACCGGGTGGCCATGACGAATCGCCCGGAGCATTCCCCCGACGCGGCCAGCAACGCCGCAATCTACGATTTTTTCGAACATTTCCTGAAGTAGTTCTCAGGAAGTTTTTCATTAAAAACGAAATCGAATAAAAAACTAAGTCATATAAAATACAGACTAAGTCCACCCAGCTTTAGCTAACTATACCTTCCTCTTTTAATGAAAAAAAGAACTTACGATAGCTACGATACGGCGCTTGCAATGACTCTAGCTCAAGCCGTCCAGCCGGATGACGAGGCAGAGGGCGAATCCGACTGGAGTACCGGCAAACCCGTACGCCGACCCAAGGAATAGGATTCGCCCCCCGCAACAGGCCGGCTAGCCGGGCGTCAGCGTGATTGTGTTCCGGGCGGTCATCGGGATTGACTTGGCAGTGTTTTTTATAATTTAATGAATTGTGAAAATTTATGGGAAAGGATATGGGTGGAGAAGTTTCATCATGGTGGTAGTCATATTTGTTGCTTTAGACGTTAAAGAAGCACTTGAGGAGAAGGAGGAATTTGATCGCGTGAAAGATAGATATCCTCCCATCAATCAGTCGTCTTCAGAAACGATTGATTTGGACTACAATGAAACCCTCGCTAAGATCATCGCTAAGGCGATTGATATGGGTACGCTTCAAAAACGAAGTAAAGCAGGTGAAGAGTTTTCCTATGCTCCTGTGGAGCAAATTCCCTATACAGGCTGGACAAAGCGAATGTACGATGATGGGAAGCTCGGAGATTTGAAGCAATACAAGGATGGCAAGTGGTATTCGTTCAATGCCTCCATGAACACTTGGACCGCAAACTAGTACAGCGCGCTGATGAAGGAGAAGCAGGTTTTCCGCCTGCCGCCGAATCCCCCTACCCGGCCTCGGACTCGACCGCCCCCGCCTTGATTCGCTGCAGCAAATATACTTAGGCGACACCACCTTGTGGCACAACAATTGCCCCTATATGCAAAAAATAGCGTGGGGGTATTGATGAATCATAAGAAAAAGCGCAGAGCCGCGGCCAACCCCCGCCCCCCTTGCGTTGTCAGTTCGTTGTCAGTATATTTGCCGAAACATTCAACTTTAGGGCATTTCCTTGCAGAATGAAAGATTTGAAGAAAGCGAGCGACCAGCTTGGTGGAATACCCTGAGACCCACTATATAAAGGGGAGTCCCGCTTGCTTTGCACTTTTTTCTGACTGGTACTCCCGCAGGGAGTCGAACCCTGATCCTCGGTTCCGGAAACCGATGTTCTATCCATTGAACTACAGGAGCAAAAAGCAGTATTCTGTTCTCATATTGTTTGGAGAGTGGTTGGGGGTCAATTGCTTTCCGCCGTCAGTCTTAGTAACTGATCGGTTTAGGGCTATGAATGCGCAAAATGAAAAAATAAATGAGATTTATTCTCAATAAGGGTTGACAGAAGAATATTTGCGCTATTGAGACCCAGTATCAATTGAAAATGAGACCCATTCTCAGTAGAACTCAAAACGAACAAACGAACAAACGAACAAACGAACAAACGAACAAACGAACAAACGAACAAACGAACAAACGAACAAACGAACAAACGAACAAACGAACAAACGAACAAATATGAACAATGTAACTAAATGCTTAGGCTACTTGTCGGTAGCTGTCATTTTGGCCGGCTCCCTACATGGGCAAGATGAAAACGCTAGCGATGGAATCGATGTGCTTTCTCCATTCAACGTCATAGGAAATAAATCCGACATCTCATCCCTCCAAGGGACAGGCACGGTTTTGGATGCCTCGGATCTTGGACCGTACTTTCATACTGACGTAACTGAAATACTTCGCCAAGTGCCCGGGGTCTATGTGCGTCCGGAGGAAGGTTATGGCCTATTCCCGAATATCAGTTTGCGAGGAGTGGATCCAAACCGTTCGTCCAAGGTAACGATTATGGAGGATGGCATTCCCTCATCGCCGTCCCCGTTTTCCGATCCATCCGCTTACTATTCTCCTACTGCAGGTCGGATGGCAGGTTTTGAAATCCTCAAGGGTTCCAGTTCGCTCAAATACGGTCCGAACAATACCGGAGGTGTGATCAATTACTTGTCTACACCGATCCCGAACCAACAACTATCCCACTTGCGAGTAAGTTATGCTCAGAACAATGAACGTATAAGTCATGCATTTTCCGGAGGTAAAACTGCCGTGGGAGGTGGCACTCTTGGATACTTGGTAGAGGTGTTCGACCATCGAACTGACGGGTGGAAGTCTATCAATGGTCTGGGCAACGCTCCCTCTTCGAATGCCCCTCTGTCGAAAACCGACGTAACTTTTAAATTAGGCTATGAGTTCGGAGATGAAAATTATCTCGAGTTCAAGGCTGGTCGCACGGATCTAGATGGTGACGTCAGTTACATCGGGTTGAGCAAGGACGATTTTGCCGCGAATCCTTATCAACGTTATCACAACACAAGATTGGATAATATGGATTCTGATCAGACTCGCTACTACTTGCGATTTCTCAAGGAATTTTCCCCGGAGGTTAAATTAAGCACCACTGCCTTTTACAACGAATTCAATCGGGATTGGTATAAAATCGGCAAGGTGCGTGTAAACGATAGCACGAATAATACAAATCTTTCCGGTGATGGCGTATCCACATATGAATCGGAAAAATACGATGATGATAACGATCCTCTTACGGCTGAAATCGCTAATCCCGATTACAGTTCCCTGGAAAAATGGAAATCAATCGGAAAGGGAGCTTTCGGGAGTGCTGATCATGTAAATATGCTTCGGGGGTCCGGAGTGATGTCTGATGCAGCTATTTACGATGGAGCGGGTCAAGTTAAGTATAAGCACAACGACCGTGCTTACGTTAACAAGGGCATCCAAGCTAATTTAGATTTTGAATTGGGGATTAACTCCTTCGATTTCGGCTTCCGTTATACGGATGACGAATACACTTACAAAGACTACACGGAGGATACTTACAATGTTACAAATAGTGGAGGTCTAGTTTACGATTCGACGAGCGAATCTTCAAAAGGGGCAAAAAAAGATCGAATCTCAAATGCTTGGGAATGGTACTTGGTTGATACAATGGACTTCGGTGCTTTGACGTTGACCCCTGGTCTTCGCTATACGGATGTCGAATACGAGTACAACAACAAGAAGGATTCCGTCTCAGATGTTTTGCTTGGGTTGGGGGCCACTTATGATTTCGAGACTGTTACGCTCTTTGGCGGTTTGCATCAAGGTCATGCCTTGCCTGGTTACAATGGCGCTTCCGGCACCTTGGAGGAAGAGCAGTCTCTTGGCTTGGAATTAGGAGTCCGTGGTACTGCAAATCGTTTTGGATATGAGCTAACTTTCTTCAATACAAGTATCGACGATATGATTGCTATTCCAAATGCGGGAAGTGGTTTGGGAGACGATGCCATTAATATTGGAGAGGCATCGATTCAAGGACTTGAGGCTGTTTTGGTAACGGACTTAAGTCCTGCAGGCGGGATAGGTGTTCCCATTCAGTTCTCCATCACCTTTACCGATGCCGAATTCGATTCAGCCACAAGAACCGATGGCGAAAGCCGTTACGAGGGAGGAGACGCTGGAAACGCCATTCCTTTTGTTGCCGACGTGCAATACAGTCTGCGTGGAGGTTTGGTGTTCGATAAGTTGAGCACTTACCTGAATTACCATTGGCAGGACGATGTCTACGTAAACGCATCCAACACAGCTCCCGATAACTTTGATGCTCAAATCGAGTCTTACGGTGTTCTTGATTGGTCTGCGTTTTATCAGATCTCCAAAGGCGTAAGTCTGTTTGGCAAAGTTACTAATCTGGCAGACAAGGAATATGCTGTCAGCGATTTGCCCGATGGTCTTCGTCCAGGTGCCCCCCGCATTGCAAGCGTGGGCATGTCCTTTGATTTCTAGTTTTGTTTGTTTTGGTTAACCGTTTAAAAGCGGACCAAAATTTATGGGATCTATCCCCGTGATCCATCTCTTCTCCGGTTCTAGCCGGGGAAGGGACACATTTTGACGATGGTACAAGTCAACCCGGGGAAGTGTCGGCAGGACATCGGCACTCCCCATTTTATAACCCCGTCTCTTTACCGAGGCGGGGTTATTTTTTTATGGGGAAGAGATTATAACTTCGCTTATTCCGGTTGATACTCGGGTGGTTGAAGTTTTTCCGCTTGGCCATTGTACTTGGATGGTAGCGACTTCTTCATTTTTGAGACTGAAGTAAATGCGTGCAGGAGTTTGAGTGAGGTATCCTGAACCTGCATGGATTTCGGCGGTTTGTTTTTTCCCATCGGGAAGAAGTAAGCTAATTGTCGATCCTATGCCCGTAGGATTCCCTTTTGGGCCTTTTAGCCGAATTTGGAGGTTTCTATAATCATTTGTGATTAATGAGGCATTTGGGCTTGTGAGATAGATTGAGGGTTCTGAGTCATTACGGGCGAACATGAGGTCTTGTCGACCGTCTTTGTCGATGTCGATGGCGGCTAGACTTTTAGCATCTCCCTTAACTGCAATTCCGCTTTCCTTTGGTGCGACAGGAATAAAATTTCCGTCGCCAAGACCTTGTAGAAACTGACCGAGTCCTCCGTCCATACGACCGGTTTCGGGTTGTGGAGAAAAAAAGTTTTGAGCGAATGTTAGATCATAGTGGCCGTCGTTATCTAGGTCGTTGGCGACGATGCCGAATACTGGGGCGATTTGAGCTATGCGGGGTAGGGGACGAAAACTAAAGTGACCTGCTCCATCGTTTAGCAATATTCCCGATTCAAGAGTTTTAGCTTCTACCCGATAAGCTTCAGCGAGGCATTTCGAGGTGTAGATTTGAGGCATGGTGGCTCTGGCGAACGAGGCGTAGGATCCGAACTTTCGACTCACGAACGGCATGGCCGCCGTGGAGCAACTACGTCCTCGCACGGGGTAGAGTTTGTTGTGCTCCCAAGTGGCTTCGATGAAGCGTTTTTTGCCTGTGTCGTCAAAGATACCGTAATATCCCTCGAACGGATGCTCCTTCGATACTTTATACTTGGTGTTAAGTCCAAGGTTGCCTATGGCGTAATCGATGTCCCCGTCTTTGTCGAAGTCCGCCGACGTTATTCCTGTCCACCATCCGGTCAGGTCGGAGAGTCCGGCTTCCTTTGTCGCATCTAGAAGTTTGCCTTTGTTGTTTTTGTAGAGCTTGATTGGACCCCATTCGGTAGTGACTAGAAGGTCCGTCCAGCCATTGCCCGTTGCATCTGTCCATAAGGCTCCCGTAACCATTCCTGCCGATGACAGACCGGGGGCAAGGTCTTTTGTAACATCCGCGAAATTTCCTTTGTCGTTGCGTAGAAGCCGGCTGGTGCCTGGTCGAGGGTATTCGCCAAGGCTCAGTCTTCCTCCGATAAACAGGTCGAGGTCCCCGTCGCGATCAAAGTCGCATGCCGTAGTCGGCCCGGATGAAGTCGAGCCACCCGAGAAAGGAACCCGCTCAAATCGGAATCCTCCAATGTTTCGGTAAAGTCGGTCTGCGTAATCGTGCGATCCTTCGGGAGACTCAATCCCACCTGAGCTTACTAGTAAATCAGTTTTTCCATCCGAGTCATAATCTAAGAATAGGGCACCCATATCTTCGCAGTTTTTATCGGCTTCCAATGCAGGCGTAACGAGGCGTCGAAATTCACCTTCGCCATAGTTTAGCCAAATGCTTCCCGGTTTGCCCGCAGCACCACCCAAAAACAAGTCGGGGAAACCGTTTGTATCAATGTCGTGCCAAGCCATGCCCGGACCAAGTCTGGAGAGCTTGTGGGGGAGTAGAGGCTGAATCTTATAGTCATCGAATGGTTTCTCTTCGTGTAGAATTTGGGTAGTCGTGGAAACTTTTCGAAAGAGTGGTTGCTTTTGCTTTTGGGTTTCGGGAATTGTAGGTTCCGAGGTAGTCTGAATTATTTCGTAGTAATAGTTGGCGTGCAAATCACCGAATTCTTGTTCGGTGCCGTCAGACCAAATGATTTTTATTACGCCTATGTAATCTTCTTCGCCGAGACCAAAGTGTAGGACTGGTTCGTCAGAGGACATATAGCCCGTAGTGGGTCGTAGTGTTTTAGTCTGTTTACGCTTGGCAGTTACCACCGTTACCTTGGAACCCCATGCGTTAAGGCCTTTTAGGGAAAGGAGTACCCGATTTCCTTCAAAGGAATCATTCCGATAAAAGTGGGCTGGCTCATTGAGATTGGCCACAATTAGATCGAGGTCCCCGTCCCGATCAAGGTCTCCGTGAGCGGCGGCAAAGCTCATCCCTTCATGATCAAGCCCCCAAACTTCGGAGACTTTGCTGAAGTTGAGTTTGCCTGCATTTTGGAAGGCAAGATTAACATCCTTCTTGAAGCCTGTTGTACGGTAGTGATCGAACTCAGTTTGGCCGATTCTATCCTGTGCGCTCATCGGCAAGTCGGAATTCGTGAAATTTTGAGTCATGCCGTTCGTGATGAATACGTCTACCCTTCCATCCTCATCAAAGTCTTCCAGTTTGGGCGCCCATCCCCAATCGGCGTCGGCGAGTCCGGCGAGATAAGCGGCTTCCCGAAAAAGACCTTCTCCTTCATTCATAAGGAGGGCATTTCTCATGTATTGGCGAGGGTTTGCCGTTTCCAAAAAAATCTTGTGCGAGTTCATAGTGCCCATAGTGGTCTTTTGCCTAAAGTGGTTTGTTCCCGACATGTCCAAAGTGAAAAGGTCATCACCACCGTTCCCATCAAGATCAGCTACATCAGAGCCCATTGAAAACCAAGCAATGTGAGGGAATGTTTCCTTGACGACATCTACGAATGTGCCGCTGTCATTACGGTAAAGGTGATCCGAGTCCTTGAAGTCATTAGCGACATAGAGGTCGGGGTCGCCATCGTCATCGTAGTCCCACCATGCTGCGGATAGCCCATGACCACGTTCGACGATTCCTGCTTCGACGGAAACTTCTTTGAAATGACCGTCATCATTTCGGAATAAAAGATCTTCGAGCCCCGACGGCTCTAACTTCATTATGCCTTCGGCGACTTCACGCATTTGAAAGTATTTTTGAAAAGACGGCAGGACTTCCGGTTTTCCATTCGAGTCTTTTCTAAAGGGTGGTTCCTGTGGTCTTCCACCGGGAAGAAAGAGCCGATTCGTAAGTAGAAAAAAATCAAGGTCCCCATCATTATCGTAGTCTTGAAAGTAGGGCATCAAGCTGGCTGTGACAGTATCCACTCCAAAAGCTTTTGCCTTTTCTACAAATTTGCCTGAGCCATCATTCAGCCAAAGTTGGTTTGGCGTTTCGTAATTGCATACATATAGGTCGAGATCTCCGTCGGCATCGATATCGGCGAATGCGGCTCCCGCCGACCATGGATTCCCTCCTGCCGACAGACCGCTTTCCGAGGAGATGTCACGGAAATGCATGTTTCCTAAATTGTGATATAGTTTGTTGGCGGTGGGTCCACCTGTGAAAAAAACATCTGGCCAACCATCACCATTGACGTCTCCGATGGCTACGCCACCGCAGGAAAACCCAGAGGAGTAAAGAGCTTTGCGAGGGTGGTCCGGTTGGAACTCATTGACGAAAGAAACACCAGTTTGTTTTACTCCAACTAAGGTGAAACGAGTTTGGAAATTGGAATCTTTACGGCTGGGCAATTTTTTACCTTCGATATACTGATAAATTTTTTCATCAGGTTGAAACGGGAGTATTTGTTCCCATCCCGTTTCTTGCCTCTCTTTATCTATCTCCGATTGTTCACAGCTTGTAGCGGCTAACAATATGCTGCCGGCACATAAGCAGGTGAGTCGAACTTTAGAAGGAAAACTTTTCACTTTAGCCGTAGGTCAATCGGTCTAAATGAAAAATTTGTGTTTTTCCAATGTTGCCGTCAAGGCAACAAAATAATCATATTAGCAATATAATGAGCAAAACCTGCTTGAATTTGTCTACCTTTGGTAGATCGGCAGGTAGTGGTATTTGACTGCTAAGGCGAGAATTGCCATGGAAGTCGAATAGACTTGTCCGGCACTGTTTTCGGAACCGCTGCCATGCCATGAGCCGTCCTCTCGCTGAAGTTTCAGCATGATCTCCTCCACCTTCTTGCGGGCGATTTTCGCGTGGTCGCCACCGCGTTGGTACATGGCTTGCGAATAATAGTAGGTTCCGTACAAAAAGAATTTTCTCCCGGTATTGGGTCCATTGTCCAAAAGCCAGTCAGCGGCTCCTTTGACGAAGGGGGACTCGTATTCTCCGCATACCTGCATGGCGAGTAAACCCGCTGCGGTTGTGGTGTACTCGGGACCACCGCCTGGTTGGTAGGCAAATCCCGATTTCTTGTTCACCGGGTCGCCTTTGGAATCGAGCCGTGAATAATAGGAACGCCGAAGATAGCCGATGGCGTCTTCTATGGCGGAAGAAGGTATGTTCATACCTGCATTCTTGGCGGAGCGCAGGGACATGAGTTGCCAAATGGTGGCTGATAGATCGGCGTTACGGGAATCCGGAGTGTAGCGCCAACCGCCTTGGTGCGATGGTGGTCGTTTGGGTACTTTTTGTGAGCGCAAGATAAGGTCTATGGCCTTTTGGCAGCGCTTCCGGATGCGTTGGTCTTGCTCCTCGTCCAGTCCCATCCCAAGCATCTCGGATAACATTAAGGTGATGATGCCGTGCCCATACATCCTTCCGCCGTCCCTGTTGCCGAAGTAGCCTTGGTCGTCCTGCCTGTCTTCGCGCAGGACGTAATCGAGGCTTCGTCGCATGACACGTCCTTCCGCGGTGGGGTTCACGGGTTGGTGGCCTACGGCAGCCATTGCCATCAAGGAGAGCGATGTCATGGTCGTCTGGTTGCTCTTGTCGTGGATGGAACCATCCGCTTGTTGCTTCTCGGCAAGAAAGCTAACTGCCTTTTTGATGGCTTTGTCCACCTTGTCTTCCTGAAAGGGGTTGCCAGTGGGAACATTCGCCTCCTGTTCTTGGGAATAGGCGGCTTGACAACCAAATGGCAGTCCAAGTAGGCACAAGGTTTTACAAACGAAAGCCAATTTCATTTACAAGATGATCCTTGTGCCGAAAATATTGTTTCTGACCGGTAATTGTAGGTGGAAACCCCTTTTCAGCGCTGGTAGATCGGCAAGTAGTGGTATTTGACTGCTAAGGCGAGAATTGCCATGGAAGTCGAATAGACTTGTCCGGCACTGTTTTCCGAACCGCTGCCATGCCATGATCCATCTCCTCGCTGAAGTTTCAGCATAATCTCCTCCACCTTATTGCGAGCGAATTTCGCGTGGTCGTCACCGCGTTGGTACATGGCTTGCGAATAATAATAGGTTCCGTAAAAGAAGAATTTTCTCCCGGTATTGGGCTCGTTTTCCAAAAGCCAGTCGGCGGCCCCTTTGACGAAGGGAGACTCGTATTCTCCGCATACCTGCATGGCGAGCAAACCTGCTGCGGTAGTGGTGTACTCGGGATGACCGCCGGGTTGGTAGGCAAATCCTGATTTCTTGTTCACAGGTTCACCTTTAGAATTGAGGCTGGAGTGATAGGACCTTTGCAGGTATCCCACGGCTTCCTCGATGGCCGAGGATGGCACGTCAAGTCCTGCGTTTTTCGCAGATCTAAGTGACATTAGCTGCCAGATGGTGGCGGAAAGGTCGGCGTCTCTGGAATCTGGGGAATATCGCCAGCCGCCTTGGTGGGATGGGCTTTTGGGCACCTTTTGCGAACGCAATATCAAGTTTATTGCCTTTTGGGTGCTCTTGCGAATCTTTTGGTCCTGTTCTTCGTCCAGTCCCATTCCCAGCATTTCCGAGAGCGTTAAAGTGATGATTCCGTGACCATACATGCGGCCTCCGTCCCTGTTCCCAAAATAGCCATGTTCGTCTTGCCTTCCTTCTTTAAGTACGAAATCTATCGCACGCCGCATGACACGACCTTCTTCGTTTGGATTGATCGGTTGGTGACCCACTGCCGCCAAGGACATTAGAGAAAGGGCAGTCATCGTGGTGGGATTTCCCCTGTCATGAATGGACCCATCGGATTGTTGCTTCTTGGCGATATAGGCAATTCCTTTTTCTATCGCCTTGTCTACCTTGTCCTTTTGGAAAGGATTGCCGGTTTCATCTTCGGAAGGAACTGCTTTCTCTCCCGAGACTGGCGTCATTGCTGCCCCCACTAGCAATAAAAATACGTATATAGGCTTCATGCTTGAATTCCTATTTTCAAAAATTGAAGAACGCTCACTTTTTCTGACGAGATTTGTCAGCCATGGCTCGAAAGTAAGCTTCTACGCGGTTGCGGTACTCTCCCGATACGGCTTCTCTGCGACCATCCATTAGGTCTTTTGCTAGTTTGGGAGGGAGGCGTCCCCATTCAAGCTTGGCCTTCTCCTGTATCGCGGGAAGGTTTTGAAAAGCCATGGCTCCTGCCTGCACGGCGGCGCCTTCACCCGAATTGAGTTGAAAACCTTCACTCTTTGGATTCTGCCCTGGAATTCTCGATTGAGCCATTGCTGCTGCTTGCGCTTGCGCGGCGGCAGCCATCGCTTGCGCGGCGGCGGCCATCGCCTGTGCGGCTTGTGCTCCCAGGCCCGGTTGACCTTGACCCGGTTGACCTTGACCCGGTTGACCTTGACCCGGTGGGCCTTGACCTGGTGGGCCCTCGCTTGGTTGACCTTGACCTGGCTCGCCTTCGCCTGGTTGTCCAGATTGAGCGGACTGCGCGGCTTGTGCCAAGGGTGAATCCGAAGGGAAACCACTCTCTGAAGGGAATGCGTCCTGAGCGAACGGGTTTTCAAAGGGGTTGAGGGCTTGATCCAATGAATCAAGCGTCTGTGCGAGTGCCTGTGCAGTTTCAGGGTTGGTAAGTGGAGCATCGCTCGGACTTCCCGTTTGACCTTCGCCCTGACCTTCGCCCTGACCTTGACCCTGACCTTGACCCTGACCTTGACCCTGACCTTGACCTTGACCTTCGCCCTGACCTTCGCCTTGACCTTCGCCTTGACCTTCGCCTTGACCTTCGCCCTGACCTTCGCCCTGACCTTCGCCTTGACCTTCGCCTTGACC
>JABHOU010000494.1 GCA_018695085.1 Opitutia bacterium
AGGAGGCGGAGGATTATGAACCAAGTGTCTCAAAACCCAGGCACCGCGTTCAACAGGACTGCTTTCCATACCATCGCTACCCATTGCGTGAATAGCAGCCATTCCCAAAAGTCCTCCGCGGGGAGATCCTGGGGGAAGACTGACTTTTCTGAACTGATCACCGTTTACATCCTTGATTCCATAATGAGCCCCGAGAAGTCCGTTAATTACAGCAAAGTCAGTATCAAGAAGGTGACCCAACTCACCCTGGTTCCTGGAACGCAAAAGATAAAGCATGGTCTGGTAGACTTCTTCGCGCACGGCAGTCCGTGTGCTTTCATCGAATTCGCGATGGTCTTTAGCATTAAATTGAAAAAAGTCCAGACGCTTCATATCCAGCCATTGATGAGCAAGGCCGGAAACGAAATTATGTGCCCTGTGATCCTGAATCAAACGATCTACCTGTCCCCGTAAAATTTCAGGATCAGACAATCGCTTGTTCTTCGCAAGTTCCAGCAGTTGAGTATCGGGGGGGGAACTCCACAGAAAGTAGGAAAGCCTGACAGCCAGCTCGAGTTCGTCCAAAGCACGAGGTGAACCCTCCTGACCGGGCTCTTTGATAAAAAGAAAGCGGGGAGAAGCGAGAATCATGCTCAAAGGGGTACGAATCGCGATATCGAACTCCTTGTCGATGGCCAATCTGTTTTCAAAAACGGCTACGAGCGAATCAATGAACTTGGAATTGGGTTCCTTTTCACGGAAGGCTTTGACCGCAAATTGTCGGAGAATACCCCTTGCCCGTAATTGATCTGATTTCTTGGAATCAGCTGGATGAAGGGATAAAATTTCATCGAGCGGGCTGGTTCCTTTCTGCGGCAGAGGTCCTTTGATCTCCACCCAATCAACCCATATCGAAGGTTCATGGCCATAACCGTTTCGATTCATTGAAGGATAAAAGTAGAACTTCCTCAAGGGGCCCCACCCTGGCTGACGTTCCCTAATCGCAAATTCTCGTCTTGTATCCTTCCCCACGAGTACCTGAGTTTCAATCACCTCCGGCTTAGCCGGGCTACCGGTGACATGCAATGCCTCCAGGGGAAAGCCCTCCAACTGTCCTCTGCCAAGATTCCTTTCAGATGCATACCCAAGCTCAAGAAAATGACGAAACGCCGGAACCTTATCGCTCACGCCTGCCCGAATGCGAACGGAATAGGTACCCACTGGCATCTTCTTCTTTGGTGCGATCACGATCTTGGTGGACCCCATGGTCAGCTGAAGCCAGGTTCCCGTATCACTATAAGGTAGACCTACATAATGTTTATCGTAGGGAGCACTCTTGGGGAAAAGCTTGGCTGCACCGAAAAAGTTCCCGAATCCAAAGTCCTTAGGATTCGGGGCACCTTTCAGCTTGTTAATGTGTTGGTCCAGTTGACGGTAGAATTGTTCCTGCCCACCTCGCACAGCAAGTTTGGCCTTGAAGCCTTTGTTCTCAGGTAAGACGAGGGCTTTCTGCAGTTCCGCGTCCAATGCTTCAAAGCGTTCCAGGTATTCGTCATTTCGCTTAACTCTTTCTCTTTGGGCAACATTCAGCGTTTCTTCAGGCTCAACCCAGTATACGAAAGGCTTGGCACTTCGGGCAGCCCTGCGCTCGAAGAATTCATCAATGGCATGACGCCCAAGTTTGAGATACTGTTCGAACTTGTCGCTGGAAATAAAAAGGGAGGATCCGACGGTATCAAAGTCCCCGGAACTTCCATCATCCGGAAGAATAGCCTTATCCAATTTCACACCTAGCAAACTTTCTATGGTGTTTTGATAATCCCGCTTATTGAGACGCCGCATGGTAATCTGACCTCCAGAATCAGACAGCACTTTACGGGCAGTCACCATCGTTTGAGATAGGTCGTCAAGAAAATCAGCTTTCATCCCTTCTTCGGGCTGGGTTTTATGTTCAGGGGGCATTTCCTTGGAATTCAGCACATGCAGTACTTTCTGCCAGCTTTCCGCCTGCTCAATGGTTTGAATAGTAAAAGACAAGCCCTCTAGATTAACCTCCCCCTTTTGTATTTCCGCATCGTGGCAGTCCATGCAATACAGATCGAAAAATTCCAGATGCTTCTCCGGGAAAACAACTTGAGGTGTATCGACGGAAGCACGGACAACTAGAGATTCTTTTGCCTCGCCCTTTGCAACAGGTTCATGTTTCGCGTTAGTTTCCGTAGTTTCATTTCCGCAAGCAACCATCAGCGCAAGGGCGCAACCCAAAATCGAAAGTTTTATGAAATCTTGTTTTGGGAGCAAAGTCATAAGGGGAGTGATTTTTTTTTGGGGGGGGTCCTGAAAAAGACTCTCTTCATACGGTCAATTCACTGACGATGCCCGTGCTGTCTCCATGTTTTTCGGCATTCACTCCGATGCCCTGCAGCATGGTCAACCAGACATTGTTCAATGGCGTACCGCTTTTGAGTACAAGATTATGCCCCAGCTTCAGATTGGCCCCTCCCCCGGAAATCAAAGTCGGAGGATTATCAAGGTAATGGATCGAGCGAATGTTGGAACCAAAGGCCATCACCGTATGATCAAAAAGGCTGCTGCCATCGACTTCCTTGGTGGCTTTTAAATTATCGATCAAACTGGCCAATAGTTCACTGTGCGCCTTGTCTCTTAATTTGGAAGACTCTTCGGTAACCGTACCAATACGGTAATGGCTCGTATTGTGAGCATTACCATTGGCACCAAGACTACGGAGTAGTCCTGAACCAGGTTCGCGGTAGGTAATGACACGGGTGTTGTCCGTCTGGATTGCGGCCACCATGAGCTTGTACATCATTTCGATTTCACTACGCCCTAACAACGCCTTGTCAGGTTCTTCCACGGGAGACTTGGATTTGGGTATGTCCATCCATTGTTCCGCTTTGCTAAGCCGGGTTTCGATATCCCTAATGCTTTGAAAGTACTCATCAAGTTTGTCGGTGTCTGACTTTGTCAGGCCTTTTTGCATGTCCTTCGCTTCGATCATCACGGAATCGAGCACGCTTCGCTCTTCGGCCAACAGTGCCCGGCGCTGGGCTATGGGCATATCGTCACCACCAAAAAGCTTCATGTAAGTTTGCAAAGGAGAGTTCCATCCGGACAAAGGTTTCCCCCGCTGATCCCAGGCCAGTGAATCGCCAAGACCATGTCCGTTACGGTCACTGGGATCTGCACTCAATTGGATGGACGTGTAGCGGGTGTGCTTGCCAAACTGGGCGGCTGCGACTTGATCGGCAGAAATGGTATTCGAAAAGGATTGGCCGGGAGTGCCATATTTATTCGCCCCGGTTAGCCAGAAGGTACTGCCCCAATGGGCCTCCTTGCTGAACTTATGCTTGCACCCCTGAACAATGGTAAAATCTTTTTTGTGTCGGGCCAGTGGTTTTAATCCTTCGGGTAACTTGTAGGCGGGGCCTTTGTCTTCTATGTCTGGAAACCAAGTTTCAGCCGTTACCCCATAGCCTATCCCCATGAACATGATTCTCTTGGGGGGTAATTGGGGAGCTGCCGACAAAAATCGGCGAAAGCCAATGGATTCAAGAGCAGGCAGGGCAATCATGGCCCCTGTTCCGCGAAGAAAGTTACGACGGTTGAAGTTCATAGTAGGTTAAGAAAAATTTGATTTATAAATGTTCCACAGAGTTCAGTTCTTACAAACTTTTTAATGGGACGTTACTCCTTGATTTCCCAAAGCCTGACATAATCAAAAAGCGTTTTGTCGATCTTTCGATACTTGAAAACAATGGATTTGGCTCCGTCCATATTAACTCCTTCATGTTCAAGAATTGTTTCAGTACCATTGATAGAGAGAAGCATTTTTCCCTGCTGATATTCAATCAACATATCGATCCATTGATTCGCTTTAAAATTCTCAACTTCGGAATTCTTAAAAGTCTTCCGGGCATTCCTCAAAAACAGACTGTACCCATCACCAGTACAACCGAGGTGCATTTTATGTCCCCCAATCTGTATTCCAGCTCCCGCATCGGAAGAGCTGCAAACCTGTTTATATCTCAAGTGACAGACAAACTTTGGAGGTAGGTTGTAGATGTGAAAAACAGTCAAGTCACCCGGGGTTCCTGATAAGGGTAAAACTTCTAGGGTACCATCAGCAAGCTGCTTTACGTTTTTCTTATTTGGGCCGTACCGGCCCTTATATTTTTCCTGATCAAAATCATCCGAAATTAACAGATTTCCTGATTCAAAAAGTTTGGATTTAAATGCCGGAGTTTTGGAAGCATACCCCAGATTCAACAACACCAAAAGGGCGGAGACCGAAAGAAAGAACGGTTTAGATTTACGAATGTTTTTCATAGTAGGAAAGCTTAGTCTTTAAAGGATGAACTTTCAGGGTCCCCCCCCTGAAATATAGTATGCCAAAAGATCAAGAATATCATCCTTGCTCATGGTATTAACCAAGCCCTGGGGCATCATCGAAATGGGTGATGGCTCAATGGAATCCAAATTAGCTACATCGACCAGGGTATTGGAACTTGGGTCCATCATATTTGTGTTCACCTGGTAGTGGTCCTGTCCCAAGTTCATGATTCGACCGCTGACTACCGATCCATCCTTCAACTTGAAATTCGTAGCCCCGTACTGGTCGCTGATTTCCTTATTGGGATCGATGATCGCCTCAAGCAAATCGTAGGCACTGAATTTGCCACCCGCGGAGGTGAGGTCCGGACCTACGGCTCCTCCTTCTCCTTTAAAGCGGTGACAGACATAACAGGAACCGGCGCCCGCCATTTTGCGGCCATTGGCAAAATCGCGTGATGAATTGATTCCCTTTTTCAACTCAGCTGAAAAATCATTTATTTTCCAATTTTTCACGAAGGATCGGGATTCCAAGGTGAATTGAGGAATGCTACTTTCGGGTTGGGTGGTCATCAGTTTTTTGAGGGCGTCGGACAACTCTGCTTCAGGAACGGATTCCGTAGCGTGCCTTTTTATGTCAGCCAAGTAATTGGCCAATCGGGCGCCTCCTTTGTAGCTGCCCGCAAGGACAAACCATTTGAAGTAAGTCTCGCGAAGTTGAGGAGTCCATCCATCTTTGAGATGGCGGAGGTTGAGGGCATAACCAATCTGCTCCTCCTGTCCGGATGCATTGGTGAGTAATTTCATTCCCCTTTCGACTGCGAACGGAGCCTTTAAGAAAGCAGCCATCGCGGATAGGTCGCGATTTTCTTCCGGGGTACTTGCGGGATAGATCCCATCCAGCCACTTGATAAGTTTAATCTTATCCGATTCCTTTGGTTGACCACCCCGAGTCAAGGTGAGGGTGACACTGCGTAAAAGATCAAGACGCGTCTGAAGGGATCTTGTCTTTCCATAATCGAGACTTGTTGCCTTCGCGAGAATTTCGGAAGCAGACTCCTTTGCGTCCACCCGGGCGAGGGCAATCATGGCAGCGGTGGAGATGACCGGATTAGCCTCGTCGGCGAGCCGGTTCTTCCATTTTTTCACAGATTGTTTCTCCAAACCCGCCCGTGCGGCGTGCCTAATCCCTCGATCATCCGATCCAATAGAAACCCAAATTCGGTCGAGCTCGGAAGAGTTGGCTACTTTTGCCCCCTCTTGAAGATGCTCTTCCAATAAACGACGGGCCTTCCGTTCGGATTCACCTGTGCGAACCAGTTTTGCCGGGGCGGTGGATTCATCGCCGACATAAGTTATCCGATAGAGACCTGACTGGACACGTCTTCCACCAAAAGCGATATACATGGCGCCATCCGCCGGGTTAACCAAAAGATCCGTAATCGGAAAGGGCTTGGCGGAAGCAAATTCCTCAAAGGTCGCTTGGTAAGTCGAGCCCCTTGGTTTGAGGTGGACGGCGTAAAGTTTTCCATAGGACCAATCACAGGCAAAAAAAGCATTTTGGTATCGAGCCGGAAATTTGGCGCCGTATCCAAAACAAACACCGGTCGGTGAACCGGGACCAATGTCGACGACCGCCCCAAAAGTATCTGAGCAATAATCCATGAACTTTCCCGAACCCGTGCGCCATCCGTAATCAGCGCCATCGATCACGTGATTGATCCGAGTCGGACGGTACCAGGGAGTATTGAGATCCCATTCCATGTCGGCATCATAGGTGAAAAGCTCACCCTCGCGATTGAAGGCAGCGTCATACTGATTTCGGAAACCGGTGGCGACAATCTCCCAGGTTTTGCCCTCGGGATCGATTTGCGCGATATGGCCAAGGGGAGCTTCCGCTCCTTTCATGAAATGTTGCAGGGATGGAAGCAGTTGATCTTCTCCCCAAACTTCAGGAACCCGGGAATGGGTGTAATCCGTTGGGACTTTTGTCTGATTGCCGATAATGACGTACAGGTGTTTGCCGTCCGGGGCGGGAATAATGGCATGAGGACCGTGTTCACCCGCTGTATCACCCAGAAACTTGAGCTTAACTATCTTATCAAAATTGTCATCACCATCGGTATCCAGAAGTCGATAAACTCCGCAACCCAGTGTACTGCTCCGGGAACTGACCACCACATAGAGACTATCGAAGGCATAGCAAAGCCCTTGGGTATGGCCGATCTTTGGAAGTTTGGCTAGTTCCGCCGTCAGTGGTTTGGGCTCCGTACCGATGATTCTTCTTCTAGCTTTGGCTCCGACCACGGAATAGGTGATCTGCTCAATACTTGCAGGGTCAACCTTTTCCCCCAGTTTGGGAATAGGGAAACGATAGATCCCACCGTGCTGATCACTTACGATTAGGCGGCCTTTGTCATCTTGGCACATGGCAACCCATGATCCCTGATCATCGCGGGGTACCGAGTAGAGAAGCTCGATCTTGAAACCATCCTGCAACCGGATCCGCTCCAGAGGAGTCGATCCAGGTAGGGCATGACCGTAAATCAAAAGCCCGAGAAAAATAAGAAACGCACTCACTTTGGGAAACCCAACTCTCTTTAAATCGTTTGTTTTCATAACTGGAAATCACATGTCTGGAACCATGTGTTTCTTACGAATTTATTTTGCTTCGCTTTTTTTGAGCAAGGCTTTGAGGCGCTTAACCTTTTTCGGGTACTTGGCCGCGAGGTTGGTAGTCTCACCAATATCCTCTTTTAAATTGTAGAGCTCCCATTCACCGGATCCGGCATCTTCAAGGAATAAGCCTACTTTCAATGGAGAAATCAGTTTCCAGTCCCCTTCCCGAATGGCATTCCCTTGGAGGATCCTGGTCTGCACGGATGCCAAACCCGGATTATAAACGTAGGTGGCACGGGCCGACTTGGATTTCCCCAAAATGAAATCCAGTTGATTGACCCCGTCGATGATCCGGTCATCGGGAACCTTTACTCTGGTCAGGGCGGCAAAGGTCGGCAACAGATCGATGGTGGCCATGAGCCCGTCATTCGTTTTTTGCTTGGGGATTTTTCCTGGCCAACGCATGATGCAGGGGACACGGATTCCACCTTCGTAAATGGATGCTTTTCCATCGCGCAACGGTCCGGCATCTCCCCAGAAAATTGAATTCTTGGGATGCCCCTTTTTATTTTTATAATACTTCGGTTGATTCCAGGGGCCATTATCGGTGGTAAAGATAACCAAGGTGTTTTCTTTCAAACCAA
>JABHOU010000223.1 GCA_018695085.1 Opitutia bacterium
GATACGCCGACGTAACTCGGGCATACTTCCGCCGGGTTCGCCCGCCACGATGATTTTACGAATTTTAGACGAGGCAACATCCATGCCGTGCTCGACCGCAACTTCGGCCAAACGCAAGGCATAGGTGGGAGTGCAAAAAAGATATTCGGCCCCCTGCTCGAGAATGGATCGAAGACGTTGCTCACTACTCATACCTCCCCCCGGCATACAGAGACAACCCCTTCTGGAGGCAGCCTCAAAGGCAGTCCAAAAGCCAAGGAAAGGACCAAAGGAAAAAGCAAAGTAACAATGAGCTCCTGGCTTCACGCCAGCGGCATCCAAGACCCGATCCCAATTCCCCAGCATCCACTCCCAGTCCTCGGGCAGATCGAGCCACGCCATGGGCTCGCCCTTAGTCCCGCTAGTCTGATGAAAACGGGTGTAGCGTTCGAGCGGAAAACTTAAGTTTGTCCCGTAGGGTGGGTGCTCCAAGCGATCGCGAGCCAACTCGTCCTTTGCGGTAAAGGGGCAGCGAGCGATGAAATCTTCGATGCTTGCAAAGTCGGCAGTCAAACCAGTTCCGTCCAGCTTAGCCTGCTGAAAGGGATTGCCCTCGCGGACGACGCCCACGACCTGTCGCAGGCTTTCCAGTTGGCCGACCAACGAGCCCGTCATAGTGCCATTCTCAGGTCTTTTTCTCCACCTTGGCAGGATTCGCCTTCGGTGGTTTGGGAGTATATTTCGTAATCAAGTAACCACCGATGGCAGCCATGCAAATCCCAGCGATAAAAGGTGGTTTAACGAAAGCCCAGTTGCCCTCCTTGGTCGTGCTCACAATTGCGTTCACCATAGGAGCCCCCGCAAAAATAATGGACATGATCACGGGCACGTAGGCGGGTGAAGGCATCTTCCCAAAGGCAAGCAAAACGCCCAGGGCGCCAATTGCTCCGAGAGTTCCCGCAATAAGCGACCACTGCCAGCCCTTTGTGGGAAATGTCCAAAAAGCGATGTTTCCACCCTTGAGCTTCAGAATGATCAAGGGTGCGACAACAGCGGTCAGGAAATAGGCCAGACCGACCCAAAGAAAAGCCATAATACGCCCATTTTCCTTGTCGCCCATGTTGCTGGAGCCGATGTGCATGCACACCCCATAGGTCCCCCAGCAAACTACGGTTATCAAAGCATAATATAGATACTGCATGTTTAAATCTCCTTTTGATAAAGCATCCATAAAACCTCGGCAAAGTCGATTCCGAAAGGAGCTCCGAACACACAAAAGGCGCCCTGAATTCAGGGCGCCTTCTGCATATTTGTTTCAGCTGGGGTATTTAACCGGCCGAGTCGGCCTTCTCAATTTTTTCGATTTTCTTCAGTATAACTCTCTTTTTTTTGCCCGTTCCCGATTCATAACCTTCACCTGCAATAGTCACCTCGGCGTCGACTAAGTCGTCAAGATCTACCTTAGACTTCTTGCCCAATGCCGACTTGGTCAAACGAACCGTCTTTCCTTCCTCGGTTGTGAGTGAGTAGTACTTGTAGATTTTCCCGTCCTTACCCTTGGTTTCTTTCTTCGAGACTTTACCCGAAAAGGCAAGAGGGCCGACCTCGGGAGCGGATTTTTTGGCCGTTGGCTTTTTCTTAGGGTTGCCTTTCTTGACCTTTTCCTTCGTGGCGGGCTTTTCTACCTTTTCCTTCGCCGCAAAAGATGAGACAGGACCTGAGAGCAGGCCAAATGCAAGTAGGGATATAATTAGATATTTCATAGTGATCTTTCTGTATTTGGGGTTATATGAGTGAATTTAATGTAACTAGCTGCAAAAAGACCGGAGTAAATAGCATCCGGCAATGTTTATCGTTTATAGTGCTATTTTAGTAGCTGTAATTATGCCCAGCTATTAGTCTATAGGCTTTATTGTCGAGTGTATGGTACACCTTTTTCGGGTAGCCTAAAGCATCAAAACTTAACTTTACAATCTTTATTTTTCCCTGTTTATAGGGTGAAAAGGCAATCAGAGGCGTTTCGCCTCCGCTATTTGCAGTCGCTTATCTGGTATACTAAATCGACAGGAAAAGTTACTTCTTCTTTTCGCCCGAATCCGAGGAGGGTGTTTCGGAACCAATTACAGCATCTAGACGCTTTTTCAAGTCTTCCAAATCTTGGTGTAACTTTTGGTTGTCCTTTTTCAGGTCAGTCACTTCCTTTCGAAGTGTTTTTAAGTCATC
>JABHOU010000188.1 GCA_018695085.1 Opitutia bacterium
AGAAGATTTTTCATGCTATCCTCATAAAGCACATGCTTACCCTGTTCAAACTTGAATGTATCTCATCTTCCAAAAATCATCGCACGGTTGATTGACCCCATTATTGTACTTTATACTCTGTTTCCGAATAGACAGTTTAAAGCCTTAAAGCTTTTTGCCTTGGAACAGATGAATGACTTTTGTTTCTATATATATTCAACTTTTTTAGCCTTTTTTTCGTTTTACAACTTCAAGAATATAAAATTTGTGATGTTCGAACTTTATTCCAAACCCATAGAGGTAGAGTTTTTTCGTAACGGCATGATGAGCCAAGAATGCGGAGGATTCGTTACTTTCGAAGGCTGGGTACGTAACCACAATGATGGGAAGCCAGTGCTTCGCCTAGAATACGAAGCGTACGCGGAACTTGCTATTCTCGAGGGTCAACGCATTCTCAACGAAGCCCGCGATCAATTTCCGATTAAGAATGTGCGAGTTGTTCATAGAGTGGGCTTGCTGCAACTTAAAGAAGTCGCGGTTTGGGTTGGAGTTGCAGCAGTTCATCGAGATGAAGCATTCGAAGCTTGCCGTTACGTCATCGATGAAATTAAGGGCCGCGTACCGATTTGGAAAAAGGAATTCTTTGCCGACGGCACTTCAGTTTGGACTCGTTGCGAGCGTTGCGCTGGAGAGCACGGACATGTGCACTAAGCACCACCTAGCCTCATTTCGCTCGCAAGCGAACAGGTATTGCTTCATTGGAGCAGCTTTTATTATTTTAGCATTATGAATGAAAATCTCTCAGAAATTGGTCTCGTCGGTTTGGCGGTTATGGGGCAAAATCTTGCCTTAAATATTGCGGACCACGGATTTCGCATCTCAGTTTACAACCGAACCTCATCCAAGACAAAAGGCTTCGTGGGAAACAATCCAGATACTCCTGGGGGGCTTGTTGGTTGCGAAACACTTGAAGATTTTGTATCATCGATTCAGCGACCCAGAAAAATAATTATTTTAGTAAAGGCGGGAGAGGCAACTGATGCGGTAATAAATTCCCTTCTTCCCCACTTGGACAACGGAGACATTATTATTGATGGAGGCAATGCCAAGTGGACCGATACGATCCATCGCGAAAAAGAGCTTAAGGAGAAAGGCTTTCATTTCGTCGGTTCAGGAGTTAGCGGCGGTGAAGAGGGTGCTCGTTTCGGGCCATCTCTCATGCCGGGAGGGGATTTGGAGGCATGGAAGACACTCGAACCCATTTGGAAGTCAATCGCCGCCAAAGTTGATCCCGAGAACGGTAAACCTCTTGAGGGGGCTGAACCTGGCAAACCGATTGAAGGAGGTTTCCCTTGCTCGGCCTACATCGGTCCAACCGGCGCCGGCCACTATGTAAAGATGGTTCATAATGGCATAGAGTACGGAGACATGCAGATGATCTGCGAGGCCTACGACTTGATGCAACGCCTTCTCGGTCTGACTCCGCCGGAAATGGGAGACATCTTTAGCGAATGGAATCAAGGTTCACTCGATTCCTTTCTCATAGAGATCACAGCAGACATTCTCAAACAGGCAGACCCTCGCACAGGGAGACCCTTCGTTGATATCGTTCTTGATACTGCCGGTCAAAAAGGAACGGGTAAATGGACCTCTGTCAACGCCCTCGACATGGGCGTACCCGCCCCAACTGTATCGGAAGCAGTATTCGCTCGTTGCCTAAGTGCCGTAAAGGAGGAACGCGTGGTAGCCGAGTCCGTTTTGTCGGGACCGGAACACTCTTTCTCGGGAGACAAGGTGGAATTCGTGGCGGCCATTCGTGACGCACTCTATTGCTCAAAGATTTGCTCTTACGCCCAAGGATTTCAGCTAATGCGCGAAGCTCAAAACGAATACGACTGGAAATTGAATTTCGGTGAGATTGCCCAAATTTGGCGAGGTGGATGTATCATCCGGGCTGCTTTTCTGCAAAAAATCACCGAGGCCTACGAACGAGACCCTTCATTAGCCAATCTCCTTCTCGATACCTACTTCCGCGATTCCATCGCCGCCGCTCAAGCCAATTGGCGGAAAGTCGTGGCCACCGCAGCAGAACATGGTGTGCCAATTCCCACCTTCGCATCCGCACTAGCCTACTATGACGGCTACCGCTGTTCCCGGCTTCCTCAAAACCTGCTTCAAGCGCAGCGAGATTATTTTGGCGCTCACACATACGAGCGTACGGATGAACCACGAGAAAAATTCTTCCATATCGATTGGCCCGAGTCCGAACGTGTCGAACTTGCCACTTAGACTTTTGGCTAAGTATTAGAAAAGGGTTACCCCCTAGACTTTTGCATCGAGATAAATCTTTCGTAAGCACGAAAGATCGTGCCCCATCGATTTGCTGTTCACGCAGTAGTCGTATTCTCCATTTCGGGCTACTTCAGCTTTTGCCGTAGCCATGCGGCGTTCGATTTCTTCTTCGGAGTCGGTACCTCGACTTAACAGTCGACCTTTCAACTCCTCCAAGTTTTTAGGCATCAAGAAAACCGTTCGAAGTTTACCCGACAAGAACCGATCCGTCTCGCTCGCCTTTCGAAACGCTTCGAAACCTTGAACATCTACGTTTAGTAGGAGATCTACTCCCATCTCCAATCGTCTTCTGATCTCGCTTTTCAATGTGCCATAGCGTCGCGCGTGCACCAACGCATGTTCGTAGAACTCGTTCGCCAAAACTCTCTGCCCAAACTCTTCAGTCGAGAGAAAGTGATAATCCACGCCATCTAACTCTCCCTCTCGAGGAGCTCGCGTTGTTGCCGTAACAACACGTTCTAGGCCAGGACTGAATTCAGCCAATAAGCTTTCGCAAACCGTGGTCTTACCTATGCCGGCCGGCCCGGAAATAAGAATAATAATTCCGCACGAACTTACATCCTTCATTAATAACCAAAAGCTAAAGCTCCCAACAGGATACCGTAAGCCGCCATCGACACGCCAAGAATTCGAGGACGGCGACCGGAAACATAAAGCCAGTTAAGAAAATCCCTCAATCGATACGGCCAAGCACCAAGGTAAAGGGCTATGGCAATCCCGATATAAACGATAGAAACCATGAACAGTCGGCTCTCGGGTTCTTGCATAAAAGCAGCATCCAAAGCTTCTCTCGAATAGAACAAAACCAAGATCGCAGCACCCCTAACGGCCAAAAAATCGGGAAGGAATTTAAAAGACATCACTAGTATCACCACGGTAATGACAGCAATCAACACCTTGTGCTCACCAAAATCCGCTTCACTAAGATGCAAAATGTGCCGGTACAAGAACCAAGCTGCTGCAATCGTCATCGTCGTAATCGCTGCGATCTTTGATCGCGGGAAACTCTTTACTGCGCGTTCCGTAATTGCTGACCGCCAAGCCAAGTAGGCGCCCAATGCAACAAGGCTACAACCAGTGAACAGAGTATGGAAAAAAAGATTCATAAATAAAGTTTTCTAAACAGTAGAAGAATTTGCTTCTAAGGTAAATTTAGTTAAATTGGGAAAGCCGTGCAAAACTGTTACGGTTGCTTCCTCAATTTTCACATCAAGCAATTGACCGACCATCCGTTTGTTGCCGGGGAAAATCACTTTACGAAATCCTCGCGTTCGACCGATATATTTGCCTTTCCCTTTGCGTGCCGGCCCTTCGACTAAAACTTGCTGAGAGATACCGAGCAATGATTCGTTTCGCCGCAGCGAGCTCTTTTCCAAAATACGAAGCAATTCCTGATTGCGGGCTTCCTTCGTTTCTCGAGGTATCTGGTCTGTCAGGTCTGCAGCCTTCGTACCCGTACGGATGCTGTACTTGAAAATAAAGGCCATTTCAAATCCTACTTCTTCAAACAGATCCTTGGTTTGTTCAAAGTCCGTCTCCGTTTCTCCAGGAAAACCGACAATAATGTCAGTGCTCATGTAAATATCCGGCACTGACTCGCGCAAAGAATTAACAATGCGAAGAAATTTCTCTTTGGTATATGGCCTGTTCATCGCTTTCAGGATGCGATTAGAACCACTTTGGACGGGCAGGTGAGCATACTCGCACAATTTGGGCAATTCACGATAAGCATTCACCAAGTCCTTCCCGTAGCCTACGGGATGCGGGGAAGTGAAACGAATGCGCTCCAAGGATTTCACTTCGTGGATAGACTCCAACAATTGAACAAAA
>JABHOU010000662.1 GCA_018695085.1 Opitutia bacterium
AGGAGTGGACTCGGGTAGATCCATTGCTGTTGGCTTGCCCGGTGGCGTGAACTACCTCTTCGATGCCGAAAAGCTGATGGTGCGATTCGGTTGGACGGGGCAGTTCTTAAATGTAGGACCAGATCGCAAGGGTCGCGGAGGGGGAACCTGTCGAGTACTTGGTGACAAATTTGAGGTCGGTACAGAAGAATTCCCCTTGCGAATCGGTAGTCCGGACAAAAATCCAAAGGTTCGGTTCAGGGGATATTCCAGACTGGGCAATCCGGTCTTTCTCTACGAGGTGGATGGAGCCAAGGTTAGCCAGACCGTTACGGGTAGACCCGGGGCTAAAGCTCTCACTTACGGTTTTCGTGTCGAAAATGCGGTGGGGGATGTCTATCTCCTTTTGAAGAGTAACGGATTATCGGTTTCATCGACAGCGGGAAAGTGGTCTGCGAAAAAAGGCATTCTCCAGATCCCGAAAAAAGAGGCCGGTGAGTTTTTCGTTAGTCTAGAGCACAACTAAATCCTACCTTTCCTTTTTCATCATGAAAACTTTTCTTTCCTTTTTCGCTTTGGTTGGGATATCGACCATGATTGTCTCTCTCTCCGCTCAAGATAAGCCGGCTAGGATTCCCGCTGGATACGCTGCCGAGAAAATCGAGACACCAGAAGGCGTGTCCCTTGGTGTTGGCGGCATGGAGTTTGCCCCGGACGGTTCCCTCATGCTTTGTACCCGCGAAGGCGAAGTCTGGAAATATATCATCAAGAAAAAGCAATGGAGTTTGTTTGCAGACGGTTTGCACGAATCACTGGGCCTATGGATCGACCCCAAGACGAGTGAAACCTTTGCCATCCAGCGAGGTGAAATCACAAAGTTGATCGATACCAACGGTGATGGAAGAGCCGACCTTTACGAAAGCTTTAACGCTGACTGGGGAGTAACCGACAACTATCACGAGTACGCCTTTGGCTTGGTGCGCGACAGTAAGGGAAATTTCTATGGCACCCTGAATACCTCCTTGAGTTGGCCAGGTTGGGCCAGAAGCAAAAAGTGGGATGTCGCACGAGTTTGGACCACTGGTTACAAGGACACGGAAGGCAAGATGGGGCGAGCGGCCAAGTATCGCGGTTGGTGCTTCAAGGTTACCCCGAAAGGCAAGTTCGAACCCTTTGCCGCAGGCTTGCGCTCGCCGGCAGGCATCGGGATCAATAAGGACGACGAATTGTTTTTCACTGACAACCAAGGCGATTGGGAAGCCACCAGTTCCCTCCACCACATAGTCAAAGGCCGATTTCATGGGCATCCTTCCTCTCTATGGGATCACCCCGACTACAAAGGAAAGGATCTCAATGCCATTCCGCTCAAGGACTACGAAAAATTATGGAAACGCCCAGCTGTCTGGATTCCACACGGCGAACTGGCTACCTCTCCAGGTGAACCAATCTTCAATTACACGGGTGGAAAATTCGGACCTTTCGAGAACCAAATGTTCATCGGTGACCAAGGGCGATCCAATATTATGCGAGTCTCCCTGCAAAAAGTGGGTGGGGATTACCAAGGTGTCATATTTGATTTCGTAAATCGTTTGCAAACGGGTTGCATCCGTCACGTGTTCGCTGAGGACGGCAGTCTTTGGGTAGGTCAGACCGGTCGGGGATGGGGATCGGCTGGGGGCAAGGAATATGGCCTCCAACGGGTTGCATGGGATGGAAAAACCACTCCTTTTTCCATGCATGACGTCAAGCTCACCAAGACTGGCTTTACTATCACCTTAACCAAACCAGTCGACCCCGCCATGGCAAAAGATGCAACAAATTATATGGTGGAACGATGGGGCTACGCTTACCACCCTCGCTACGGTTCAGGCAAAACGAATTACAAGAAAGAAGTTCCCAGCAAGGTAACGTTGGCCAAGGACGGGCTGAGCGTTTATCTCGAGGTGCCCCTTGAGGAAGAACGCGTCTACAAGATCATACTAAAAGTTGGTGTTTATAAGGCGAAGGACGGATCGGGTATGGCCAACAACACGGCTTGGTATACCTTGAACCGATTGCTCGAATAGAGTTTTTAATCCGGCAGCTCCTCGAGAGATTAATCTTCTGGACGGCTCAACGAAACCCTACCCAGATGAAGAAGTAACTTGTTTCCGCCCTCCTCCCATTAGTCCAATGAAAATTTTATCCCTGTCCTGCTTCAACACGCTTCTATTGTTAATTTCCGGTTTTCTCTTTGCCAGTGGCGCCAAGGAAAAGGTTCCGTCCCGAGTAGAATCTCCCAAGCTACCCCCGCCTGCTTCCTTCACTCCCTCACCAGTTTCCGAACTGGTTGCTCCACCGCCACGACCCTCTCCTGTTCCTTCTCCTGCGTTTCGTCTAGGCGGAGGTGGTCCCGTGGACAAGGGGAAGATCGCCCAGTTTAAGAAAAGCTTGAGCACCTGGGAGAAACTGAAAGTGGAATGTGGTGGTAACTATACTTACAGCAAGCGATGGAGTAGTTGGGTGGGTTTTGGTCACACGACCGAAGTGGTGGTGGAAAACAACAAAGTGGTGGAGCGACGCTACAAATCGTTCTCTGGTCCCCCCAGACCCGTTGCTCCGGGTCTGCCACCTGCCAAGCCAAAAGGCACTAGCTGGACCGAGAAGGGCAATGAACTAGGCAAGAACAAGCAAGGTCATCCGCCGAAGAAGTTGGACGAACTTTACAAGGAAGCCGCTGAGATTTTGGGTCGTCCCGTTCCTCCTTTCCAACATCTCGGTTTGCGTTTCGACAAGCAGGGACTTCTACTCGCCTGTTACACTCAGGACACGAGGATTGCCGACGATGCCCCAACGAAGGGAGTAAGTATTTCAAGCATCACATTACAAAAGCCGGGCAACTTTAAAAACCCCAAAGTCGCTCCAGCGATTACCGAAGGAACCTTGTTGGGCCTTGGGGAAGGTTCCAAGAAAAAGAAAATTCAAGGTCTGGAGCAAAAGATTGCCAAGATGAAGGATTTTGCGAAGAGAGCTCCCTTTACTCCCGAGGGACACAGGAAATTTCTCGCTGAGCTGAGTGCATTGGAAAAGCAATTGGCCGACTTGAAAAGTGGTAAAGTGGGTGTTCCGACCTACGAGAAATGGTTGGCGGACGGAAAGAAGATTCCTCCTGGAATGGTTTTTACTGGTGGTAGCCCTTGGTTCAATGAAAGCACAGGCCAACGTCGACAATCTCGCGAGGTTTACGACATGATTTTTGGTCGCACGGGGGGTAAGAAGCCTCCGGTCAAAATTCGTCCCATTCGTCCACGCCCCATTAAGCCCGGCGCAAAAAAATCTTATCCTAAGCATTGGGGCAAACCACCTCTTAGGCAGACCCGCGACCTTCGCCCTCTGCCAGGAGGGTATGGTATGGGTAGCAGCACTTTGTCCAATTGGATTAAGCAGAAAATGGAGCAAGACCGGAACCGCGGAAATGCTCCAGACTGACTCATAAGAGCATTAAGGTCTCCAGGACTGTATCTTCCTCTTGGGCAGCCTTTCGCGTTGACGGATTTTCAGAGAAAGAAAGCATATTTTGATTATATATTATGAAATCGATACAAACCACTCTTTACCTGACACAAAAAATCCTAAAAGGAGTCTTCCTGATTGGAATCTTTTCTGGATTTAATTTTTTTACCGAACTTGATGCCGTTCCTAGTAAGTATGGGTCATGGGTGGGCACCGCTGTTAATTTGGGTCGGGATGCCAAGGGAGACAATGTCTCTTATCGAGGAATTGTAGTACGCCTAAATGAATCAGGTAATGCTTGCGTCGTATTCGACGGCGATACAATGCGAATGGCCGCAGGTTGGACAAAAGGCGGACTGAAACTAGATGGATTACCTTTCACTGGAGGTCACGGAAGGTTTCCTTCGCACGGCGGTGAGAAGGTGTTCGTAACTCAAGCCGTACCTGGTTGGGCGTCACCCAAGGGCGAACTGGCTGATCCTAGGGAAGATAAATACTCTCCTCTAGGTCCTTTGTCTCGGGATTGGGCAAAATTCGGTGGCCTTTATGTTCATGGGGATCGAGTCGTTCTGAAATATACCGTCGGTAAGGCAAAGGTATTGGAATCACCTACTTTGATGGAAAAAGATGGTCTTTCCGTAATCTTGAGAACAATCCGAATCGATGGAGACGGTCAGGACAAGACCCTTGTTCTCTCGGATGTTAGAGATGGTGAAAACGTTACCACGGCATATGCTCCCGAGAGATCCAAGCAGGAAGTCAAAGACGGACTGAATCTACTTCACCTTCCTGGGAAAAAGGGCGTAACGACTTTTCAAGTACTTTATGGGATGAGCGAAGTACAAGACCTTAAGAAGTTGTCGACGAAACCCGAAGATTTATTGGCACTGACCAAAGGCGGCGGCGCTCGCTGGAAAGAGACTGTCAAAACAAAGGGTGAAGTTTCTAAAGAGGACAAAGCATACATTATCGATCGGCTTACGGTGCCCTACAACAATCCTTATGGTATACAGATGCGCATTGGCGGATTTGATTTCTTTAAGGATGGCCGAACTGCAGCAGTTTCGACTTGGGACGGAGATGTTTGGATAGTTCGAAACATAGACGAGAAGCTTGAAAACTTGGAATGGAAGCGTTTTGCAGCAGGGCTACACGAACCTCTGGGTCTAAAGATAGTTGATGATGTTATCTATACAGTGGCCGATGACCAAATAACCCGCTTTCACGACTTGAACGGTGACGACGAGGCGGATTTCTATGAAAACTTTAACAACGACTGGGACTTGACAAGTGGTTTCCACGCCTTCTGTTTTGATCTGCACACTGACAAGGCGGGTAACTTTTATTTCGCCTTCGGCAGCCCGGTTCGTTCAGGTGGACGAAGCTTTGAGCGCCTCGGGCGGCATCATGGCTCGATCATAAAGGTCTCCAAGGACGGAAGTCGACTTGAACGGTATGCCACTGGTCTGAGAGCCCCTAATGGGATGGGTGTCAGTCCGGATGGTCAAGTAACCAGTGGTGACAATGAAGGAACCTTCGTGCCACGCTCCCCCATCAATTGGATCACCCCCGGAAGTTTTCATGGCGTGGTCGACGTGGCGGAAGATTATAAAAAATTCAAGACGACTCCCACAGTGCGTGAACGATCCAACGGCCGCCCACAACACCTTGATCCATCGGAAGCCCCAAAACCCTTGACCTGGCTTCCAAAGGGAGTCGACAACTCCGGAGGTGGACAAGTCTGGGTAACGAGCGACCGGTGGGGACCTTTCGACAAGGAATTGCTCCACATGTCGTACGGGCGCAGCGCTCTGTATTTGGTATTGAAGGAAAATAAGGGTGGCCAGATGCAAGGTGGTGTCGTGAAATTCCCCCTTCGCTTCACCTCGAGTTGCATGCGAGCACGCTTCAACCCCTCGGATGGACAGCTTTACGTCGCAGGACTAAAAGGCTGGCAAACCAATGCTGGAAAACCAGGAGGCTTCGATCGCGTACGCTATACGGGTGCGAAAGTCGCTATGCCAAACGCCCTGCGAATTAAACTCAATGGCGTGGAAATAGGTTTTACCTCGAAGCTGGATAAGGAATTGGCGGAAGACACTACCAGTTACGCCATTCGCTCAACTAATATTCGCTGGACACAAGGTTATGGCTCAGGCGAACAAGACAAGAAAAGCTACGAAGTAAAGACGGCTAAGCTTCTACCGGGAGGCAAAACCGTTTTTTTGGAAGTCCCGACTATTGGGCCTGCCCACCAAATGGAAATCAACATTGACGTGGAAACAGCTGGTGGCGACGAAATCGTTACCAAAATTTGGAATACCGTACATATTGCAAACTGAATTTAAATAGTTGATTTGTTAATTTATTATAAAGACAGCAACTTAGAATTCTAAGAGAGGCACATGCATCTCAAATAAAGGCAGTCAAATTTAGAATGAAATCCGCCATCAATCTCCTCGTATTAGTGGCTTTTTGCTTGAGTGCAAGAACGCCCAAGCAAATCTTCGAGCAATGGGACAGGGACAAAGACGGCAAACTTTCCATTGGGGAATTACCCCAAAACGCCAAGCACAATTTTAAGCGAGTAGACCGCAATCACGACGGACGCATATCGCTGGAAGAGCACGAAAACTTTCTCCAACGCTCGCGAGAGTCAAGGAAGCCAAGGCAACTGCCTAATGACGTCCAAGCTTTACGAAACCTATCTTATGCAGGCACCAACAATCCGCGTCAGACACTCGATCTCTTTTTTCCCAAAATTCGCAATAATGATCGTATGTTGCCCATTATCGTCTACATTCACGGAGGAGGCTGGAAAAGCGGCAGCAAGGAGACTGCAATCGGCAAATTAGCGCCTTATTTGAAAACCGGTTCCTTTGCCGCCGCTTCTATTAATTATCGGTTAAGCGGAGAAGCCATCTGGCCGAGTCAGATTCACGACTGCAAAGCCGCTATCCGTTGGCTGAAGGGAAATTCGAAGAAATATGGGATTGATGCCAACCGTTTAGCTGTTTGGGGAAACTCAGCAGGTGGACATCTTGTGGCTATAATGGGAGTTAGCGGAGGCGTTGAAAGCCTAGAAGGCAAACTCGGCAAACATTTTGATCAGAATAGTCGCGTGAACTGTGTGGTCGACTTTTGCGGTCCTAGCCATCTCCTCTCGATGGGGAAGTTCCCAAGTAGAATCGATCATGACTCGCCTAATTCCCCAGAAAGCCAACTTATAGGTGGTGCCATTCAGGAAAACAAAAAGTCGGCCAATAACGCCTCCCCCATCACCTATGTAACCATGGACGACGCCCCAATCTTAATCGTACATGGAACCGATGATCCATTGGTACCTTTCAACCAAGCGGAAATTTTTCATTCGGCTCTACTGAAAGCCGGCGTAAAAAGTGAATTCCTTGGCATGGAAGGGATGGGCCACGGGATAGGAGGCGCCGAAGTTGACAACCGTGTTCGAAAGTTCTTGGAAAGCCACCTACTTGGGAAAAAGTAAGTCTGACCGTTATTCCATGCCTTCGCGAAAAGAAAGCGAGCCATCCCGCAGAACACGATAGTAACAACCCGATCTAGCACTACCGTTCGTTCCCTTGGTATGGCAAGCACCGGCTCCTTTGGAGCGAACTCTGTACAAGAGTGAATTTTGCTCGCAATTTACGCAAACCTCCACGACTTCCAAGTAATCGCCCGATGTCTTACCCTTGATCCAGAGCTCATTGCGGCTTGTACTCCAAAAGGTTGCCATTCCTTGATCGATGGTAGTCTTTAGAGCAAGTTCATTGGCATAGCCTACAATCAGAACCTCTCCAGTATCTGCGTCTTGCGCCACTGCAGGAACAAGACCTTCGTCACATTCTGCAACTTTCTGGAGCTTTGTGTAGTCAAGAGCCAGCTGAGTGCCCTCCTCTAATTGATGATGATCCATATCGCCTTGTTATAAAGTTATGACAGGTTGCGTTTAGAAGAGTTAGAAGCAAGACACTTCGTTAGAAATCGATTGGACAACGCCTACAACCAAGTTCATTCATTAGTTCAATGAGACCAAATCGGGAGCAAGTGCAGCATTTAGTAATTCTGTTCGATGGGGTTTGCAACTTATGTCATGGTGCCGTTCGCTTCTTCATAAAACGCGACTCAGAGCGACACCTTAGATTTGCCTCCTTGCAATCCGAATCCGGTCGGCGCATTCTTGAAAAGTTTGGTTTGCCCAATGACTATCTCTCTAGCGTAGTCTTCGTTGAAGGTGAAAACTTTTACCTCGATTCCACTGCTTTCCTAAAAGCTTGTAGGCATTTGGGATTCCCTTGGTCTGCAGCGAATGTTTTCCTCCTTATTCCGCGACCGATTCGCGACCTAATCTACAAATGGATAGCCGGCAATCGATACCGTTGGTTCGGCAAGATGGATTCATGCTCCCTACCCGACCCTGCTGCTGCCGATCGTTTTCTTTGACCTTCCATCAATTACATCCCATAATTGTTGGTTCTGTTTTAAAAAAAACCAGTCAAATCCCACATGAAAAACTTCCCCCTCCTTCTCGGTCTTGTAGCCCCCTTCTTCTTTTCCGGCTGCGGTGGCGAATCCTCCGCTCCAGTCAATGATGCCAACAGTTCAGCTGACGTCGAAACTTCTACGACTAATGTTGCCACCACGCCCAAGCTTCCGCCTCTTGCGCCGGCTATTGAACTTGCGGGTGCTGAAACGCAACCTTTCGCGTATCTGAAGACCATTGCGTTGCCAAAACTCTTACAGAAGGCCGTTGCCGTGGCACAAGCGGTAAAGCCTGATCCGCAAATCGCCATGCTTCCTGCATTGGCCGGCATGGCCTTGGGTGACTTGAGTCTCGCCTCCATCGATGCGAATGCATCCATGACCTTATTTCTTTTCGATGAGCTCGGGGGCGACGACCCCACATTCGTTTTTGCCGTAAAATTGAGCGAGGACAGTCCCGTACGCAAACAGGCCGAAACCCTTGACCTTACTTTAGCCGATCACGATGGTTGGACGCTCGCTACTAGGGCTCCCGAATTGTTCTCGCAAGTTAAAGACTGGTCTCCCCTGCTCAACGTTGCCGAACAATATCCCCAAGGAGACTTAGAGGTAGGCATTCTTTTTCAACCCATTTGGCAAGAAATGCCAAAAATCAAGGGAACTGTCGAAGGTGGTCTCACCATGAGTCCGTTTGACGAGGAGACTCAGGCAAACCTGGCAAAACTGATCCACGTTATCCTAGACGAGGTAGCTTCCCTTGATGCCGCCAAGTTCAACCTGTTTCTATCGACCGAGGAAATTGTTGCCCGTTTCGCCATGTCAGCCAAAGGCGGCACAGCCTTGTCGACCATGTTTTCGTCCAAAGCAAACGGCGGGAATCCTTCTGTTGCGAAATACGTCGAGTCCGGTGGTTTTCTGGATGCGGTGCTTAATTACGAAATGTCTGGTTTTATAGCCTACGTTAATCATGTCATCGATAGGTTTTCCCCTGTCATTGAGGGTGAGTTGAAGGCAATTCTAATTCAATACAAAGAAATGATGGCGGAAATGTCCAAGCTCTACGGCGGACAAGTGGCTATGAGTTACGACGTTTCAGCAGAATCCAACGCCATGAATATCGTGCAAATTGGTACAACCAAGGCGTCTCCCGAAGAGTTCGGAAAACTGTTCTCCGAAAGCTTGAAATTATCCCAAGACTTCATAGACGGGATCTTCGAACAGATTGATGTCATCGAGGAAATGGGCATAAAGTACGGACTTGAGCATACTGAAAGCGAACCGGTCGAAGGAGTACCCACCTATCGGTATTCGATGAAGATGGATATGGGAGAAGCAAACGCGTCACTTTTCCCCACGGAATTACCTTATTCCAATATGACCTATTTGTACGCCGTGACAAATGATCATTACATCATGGCCATGGACGAAACGCAATTGGGCTCTCTCATACAAGTCGTCAAGGGAGGAAACGGAGTGAAAAACAGTTTGGCGGAGTCACTACCGCTGCAACCGGGACAATCGGCTCGTTGGAGCATGGACGTAAAGAAATACATTAAGCTCATTATTGGAAGTATGGGCGGTCTTCTGGACGATGAATCGAACCAAAAGTTTTCGCAAGCGATCGAGAAACTCGAACTTGCTCCGATTACGGGTTCCCTCAGCGTGGACGATGGAAGATTTTCAACCGACGTAAGCATTCCCTTGAAGACAATCAAGGCGGGCGTTGATTACTTCGAGAGCGAAAAGGCAGCTTTAGTACCGGAAGCGATTCCTGACGAAATTCCTGCACCCTCGCCGAAATTGGAGGATTAGACAGAGAAGGAAAAAGAAAACTAATTTTCCTCACAGATTTTCTTAAAGTAAGCTGTCACTAACTGCCTCATTCGGGGCATAGCAGCTTGAGCGGTATCGTTCACCTCCTCGTGCGAGAGGGGTTGGCCAGAGATGCCAGCGGCCAGATTGCTGATGCAGGAAAGCGCTGCCACGCGGAGGCCGGCAGCGTTTGCCACCATGGCTTCGGGTACGGTAGACATGCCCACGGCATCTGCACCAAGCTTGCCTAAAGCACGAATTTCGGCAGGAGTTTCAAAGGCGGGTCCCGAGAGAGCAAGATAAACGCCTTGTTGCGGAGGCGAGTCTGCTTCCTTGCCGGCTGCGAGGAGTTTTTCGCGAAGGGAAGAATCGTAGACCTGAGTCTGGTCGGGGAAACGAGGACCGAAAAATGGGTCGTGAGGACCTATAAGAGGATTGCCCGGCATCAGGTTAATATGATCGGTCACGACCATGAGATCGCTGGGTGCAAAGGCTTTGTTGATGCCACCCGCGGCATTGGTTAGAAGCAGTGTTTTAACGCCAAGGCTTTTGGCGATACGGACAGGAGCAACGACAGGTTCCCATCCCTCACCTTCATAGAAGTGGCGACGGCCTTGAAAAATAAGGATTTCCGTTCCCTCGACTTCGGCGAGCAGCAACTGTCCCGCGTGACCTTCTACGGTGGAAGCTCCCAAGCTGGGAATTTCACCGTAAGGTATTGTTCCAAGAACAGAAAAGGATTCGCCGACAGCACCCCATCCCGAACCGCAAACCATGGCATGTTGAGGTTTGGCTCCCGGCCAACGGGAAGCAAATATTGCATGGGGGCACTCGAGACTCATTATTTGACGATTAATCGCCCAAGGCGTAAGCGAGTTCAGTCTCACCGCGACGAATGACGAGTTGGTTGGCTCCGTCCTCACGTTCCGTGGGTTCGGTATGTCCCACGACTTTTGCTTCAATGCCTAAGCCATTGGCAACGGCGATAACGTCGTCGGCTGCCTTTGGTTCACAGAAAACCTCGAAACGGTGACCGAGGTTATAGACGCGATGCATTTCGCGATCGGTGGTGCCGGAAGCCCGTTGAATTTCGCGGAAGAGAGATGGTATGGAAAAGAGGTTGTCCTTCACGTGCTTGACACCGGAGCCGAAGCGTAGGCATTTTGTCTGGCCACCTCCCGAGCAATGGACGAGACCGGAAATGGCGGGTCGCATCTCGGCAAGTAAGACCTTGACCACGGGCAAGTAGGTTCGCGTAGGGCTCAAGAGAGCTTGCCCCACCGTAAGAGATGAATCGGGAAGAGGATCATTCATACGGTACGGGCCACAGTAAGCGAGATCAGTTGGAGTATGGGGATCCACAGTCTCAGGATATGTCTCTCGATAGTGAGAAGAGAGCATTTCGTGTCGAGCGCTAGTCAATCCATTGCTTCCTATGCCACTGTTATCAACATTCTCGTAAGTGGATTGCCCGGTTGAGGACAATCCTACAATGGCTAAGCCCGGATGGATGTTTGCGTTATCCAATACCTGAGACCTAGGCATAACAGCTACAGCACAGGAATCGACGGCAACGGTTCCAGTAAGATCTCCGACATCTGCAGTCTCGCCCCCCCCGCTGATGATTTCCACGCCCAGTGACCGCAGCATTGCCAAAAACTCTTCGGTCCCCTCAATCAGAGCGGCGAGAGCGTCCCCTGGGAAATTGCGGGCGTTACGGTTTACGGTACTCGAAATAATAATGTTTTCCGTGACGCCTATGCAGGCGAGATCATCGACATTCATGACGATGCTGTCTTGGGCAATGCCTCGAAAGACACCGGGATCACCTGTTTCACGATAGTGAAGGTATCCAAGAATGGATTTTGTGCCGGCGCCGTCCGAATGTATGACGCAGCAAGAATCGGGATTTCCTGTTAGCGAATCTTCGGTAACCTTGCAAAATGCCCCCGGGAAGAGACCATGATCCAATTTGTCCACCACTGCATGAACCTCGGCCTTCGACGAGGAAACACCGCGTTGAGAATATCGATCTTCAGCAGGTGACTGTGACATATCCGTAGATTTTGTCTTTTTGAAGGGGGAGTGAAAAGATAAACATTATAGTTTGCCAAGGGCTTTGCAGAATTCAGCGAAAGCCTTGGCTTGTTCACGAATTCGCTTTCCATAATCACTTGCCTCTAATCCACCCGATTGCTCCATGACCGATCCAACCGCAGGGATAAAAACGCGGCGAGAAAAGTTTAGGGCGTTGCGATAGCCAAATACTTGTTGCAAGTGCTCGACGGGACGAA
>JABHOU010000205.1 GCA_018695085.1 Opitutia bacterium
GATTGCCGGAACGGCTACGGAATTGGCGAATTGCTTGTAGGCTTGAGCGTCCGATACGGGAATGAGGAATTCGTCGGGGTAGCCTTGTAGGCGAGCCCATTCCCGAGGTGTCATTCGACGGATGCCTTCACGGTTCACTTCACCCTTTATATTTGTAACGGGAGTGAAGTCCTCCAACCGATGGTCGATCACCAAATTGCGTTCTCGACCCATGCCGCCGATGACGATGGTGTTGGCTACCTGATCGTCGCCGATAATCTCGAATCCAAAACCGTTTCCTTTTCCTTCGTGCCGAACCCGATGAGAGCGAAGAGACTGAAGATAACTGGTGGAAAGATAGTATCGGGCGGAAACCGAATGCTTTTCCTTAACCTTGCGGAAGGGGGTTTTCATTTTCTTAGGCTCGGGGTATTTAAACTTATTTATTTTTAAGTCATTACGAAAGCCGACGATAAAAACTCGTCCTCGTTTTTGCGGAACGCCATGGTCTTCCGCCTTGATTACTTGTGGCGTGGGAACGAAATATCCAAGCTCATCCCTTAGTACGGAAAGTATTGTATCGAGTGTTTGTCCACCTCGGTGACTCATGAGCCCTTTTACGTTTTCTAGAAAAAAAGCCTTCGGTCGCTTTGCCTTGAGAATTCGGGCAATGTCAAAAAAGAGCGTTCCCCGCGTGTCCTCGAAGCCACGACGTTGGCCGGCAAGCGAGAAGGCTTGGCAGGGGAACCCCGCGCAAAGTATATCGTGTTCGGGGATTTCCTCTTCCCCGATCTTAGTGATGTCTCCGAAAGGAACCTCTCCGAAGTTAGTTTCGTAGGTTTTTTGAGCCCATCGATCCATTTCGCTGGAAAAAACACAATTCCCGCCAAGTTGCTGTAACGCCATACGAAAACCGCCAACTCCTGCGAAAAGGTCGATGAATGAAAAGGTCTTTATACTTTTCCTTGGTGGCGGAAAGGGAATCTTCGGCTTTACGCTTTTGGTTTGTGCTCCTTTATCTTTCATCCGAGCTTCCGCACGGCGTCGCGGATTACGGCCACGTTTACTGCGACGAAAGCTCCTGCGTAGAGCACTGCTGCAAAAAGGGTGACGAACGAGAGACCTGTGGGAATAGAAAGCTCATAGGATTTGGCTTGTCCGTGAAGAGCTGTTTTGAGCAACCAGGTAAAGAGTAGGCTCGTGCCGAATACGGTCCCGAATAGCTTGAGAAAGCGACGAATAAAAGCGGAAGTCACGATGCGACGAGAAAAGCCAAGGTGCAGTAGGTCTCGCACAGGGGTTGCCGCACGCGTAACGACTAATCGATAACTGGCCGAAAAGGTGGCAACGGAAAGCAGTGAAAGCAGTAAACCTATGCCTCCGACTATGGAAAAAGCCCACTTGGAAGCGTCGTTCAGCAAGTCGTGCTCGGGGAGTTCTCGATTTATCTCGTATCCCTGTTCACGAAGAAAGGAAAGGAGCGCCTCGGTGTTCGCCTCGTCCACTCGAACAATTAGGCGTGAGGGCGATGGCGGCTTTTTTTCTTCGTGGCGAAGCGCCGTGAGTGGACGACGAGCAGCAGGGTCTTTCAAGGGAGAGAACTCGGCTGTGGGGGAAGAATTGGCATCAAGAACGGTCAGCAACTGTTCTCTCGTCCGCGGAGGGCCGTTCACCGCTCCTTCCAACCATAGAAACCAGTATTCCGTGACATCCGGCTGAGCATATTTTGCGTTTGCCCATTCGAGAAAGCTTTCCGGGACGAGTATACTGTTGATACGACGGCTGAAGGCAACGAATCTGCCGTTTTGCGAGGCTTCTCGTCTCTTGCCGAGGAAGATTTCTATAGGTATGCCAAGAGCTGCCTTAGACGATAGGGCAGGGTACTCGACGCGAGTTGGGGCAAAACCAAAGTTCCACAGGTCGAGATAGAACTTTGGTATTATGAGCGGGACATGGGTGGAGTTTTCGTCCCAACCCCAGTTGTCCGGTTTGGCGTCGATGAATTCATCGGGCACGGTCTCGAAGAAGACGTCCGCCTTGGCAGCTTCGCCCAGACCGACTTTTCCCGCAGGCCAGATGTGAATTTCGACGGGAAAACGATTTCTCTTGAAGACGCCCACCCCTTGTACCTCCGGACGGGTCTCGATGGCAGTGATTTCCTCGGGGGAGAACCCTTCGTCGTTTTTTCCGAGATTGGCGAGGGCACCGCCTTCCACGCGTTTATTGACTGTAAAGAAGTTCTTGGGTGGTTCGCGTTCCGCAATGACCGTGCTCGCATCGAGAAAAAACTGAACAGCGGCGAGCAACAGGACAGTACCCATAAAACATCCCGTTACGGCAATGGCCAGTTCTCGACGGGGACCACGAACCCCAAGAGCCTTCGATGTAAGCTGTTCGGTTGGGGCGCTCATAGTTTCCACTTGTGGTCGATGGCGAAATCCGAGACTTCATCGAGTGAAGAAAGAACAAGGCCTGCATTCCTCCGCTCAAGCTCTTCCTCGATGAGTGTCCATGCTTTTCGAGTGTTTTCGTCGTCGAGATGGCTGAATGGTTCGTCCAAGAGGAGAATTTGAAAGGAGCGGGAAAGAGCCCGTATGAGTGACATCCGCTGACGTTGACCCTGAGAAAGGATGCCACAGGGTTTTTCCAGATATTCGGCCACGCCGAGACGCTCGGCCATGGTCTCAGTGGATGGAGCGGCTTCGTCCCGAGCGGGAAGAAGTTCCATGTTTTCACGAGCGGTTAGGTTTGGAAAGAGCCTAAGGTCTTGAAAGAGAAGAGCCACTTGGCGTGAGCGAAGGTGGACCCAATCTTCTTCCGAAAAGGCGGAGGAATCCTTCCCGTCTATCAGCAGTTGTCCCTTAAAATCCTTGCGAATCCCATAGATGACATGAAGGAGCGTACTCTTTCCTCGGCCCGAGACACCGGAGATAAGATGACGCTTCCCCGAGTCAAAAACAAGTGCAGAACCCCAAACTTCGGATGCATTCAACGCTTTTTGCGGAATGGGCTCGGGAAGTACTTCTAGAAGTTCGATTTTCATTCGTGACCGATCACTTTTCCAATCCAAACAGACGGGAGGCGTTGTCGCCGAGAATATTCTTTTGTTCCGATTCGGTAAGTCCAGCCTCCTGAATTTCGGCAAGAAAGGTCGAGAAGTCAGGTTTCTCCTGTTTACTTGGGTAAAGGCGTAAAGGATAGTCTGAGCCGTACAGCACCTTTTCCGAACCGACGACATCTACCACGGAACGAAAAACCTTGGGATCGTAGAGCAAGGGACTGGCCGCGACGTCGTACCAAACGTTGGCGAAGCTTTTTCGGACATGCTCGTTGAGTTCATAGAAAGGCAACAAGCCTCCCCAGTGGGCGAGAATGATTTTCAGCTCAGGATAGGTCTCGACCAACCATTGAAAATCCTCGAAAGGAGTGGGTGTCCGACCGTGATGTGAATGTCCGACTGGTTCGCTGACGTGAAAATTGATGGGCCAACCGGTCTCGATTGCAAACTCGACTAACTTAAGCCAATTCGGGTCACGCATGGAAAAATCTTGGACTGCTGGCAGGATTTCCCCGATCCCGCGAAAGCCTTCGTCCCGAGCAACCTTAAGCTCGTCTATCGCCTTTTTCCCAAGCGGGTTGATGGCAGCAAAGGCAATGAAGCGATCGGGGTCTTCCCGGATCCATTCGGCGTTCCACCTGTTGTGCAAGACACAAGTTTCAGGTTTTTCCCAGTACCAACCTAGAAGAACCGCTTTGTCCACACCTCCGAAATCCATATCGGCAAGCATGGTTTCTCGGTCGGCCCATCCTTGAATGGTAGGCCCTTTTTCGGGTGCCACCAAGTTTTGCCAATGCTTTTCGCCTCTTGAGTTCGCGAAAACGGCTGGATTTGCGAATACCTCCGGCGGGTAGCGATGAACATGAGAGTCAATAACCATTTACCGCAAATCTAAGGAATGGCCTGTAGGTTTTATTTAAAATTATTTAAATAAAACCATAATGCCACTTGGGGCAAAGCTTAAGCCTTCTCTGCACCTTGCTTAACCTCAAGATTACGGGCAAGGGCGGCTTCGACGAATCCGGCAAAGAGAGGATGAGGCTTGTTCGGCTTGGATTGAAACTCCGGGTGGAACTGTACGCCAACGAACCATGGATGGTCTTCGACCTCCACGATTTCGACCAAGTCGCGTTCTGGATTCACGCCCGCTATGCGTAGGCCTAGCTCGGCCAGTTGATCCCGGTAGTCATTGTTGAACTCGTAGCGGTGCCGATGTCGCTCGGAGACATTAGTCTGCTCGTAGGCGGTAAACGACAGGCTATTCTTAGAGATTTGGCATGGGCAGGCACCCAACCGCATCGTCGCTCCCTTGTCCGTAATGTTCCGTTGTTCTTCCATTATGTGAATGACCGGA
>JABHOU010000663.1 GCA_018695085.1 Opitutia bacterium
CCCCGAAGGAACTTTCCGGGGGCGACGTTAAAGCTATCGAGGACCTGCGAGTTTCCTACGAGGACATTACCTCGGAAGTGGGCAAGATCATCATCGGACAAGAAGCAGTCATCGAGCGAATGCTAACCTGTATGTTGTCCCGTGGGCATGCCTTGCTAATGGGCGTTCCCGGACTGGCGAAAACCTTACTGGTGAACTCTCTGGCGCAAACGACTTCACTTAGTTTCGGTCGCATCCAGTTCACTCCCGACTTGATGCCATCGGACGTCACGGGAACCGAAATCCTTCAATCAACCGGGGAAGGTCTAGAACGTGAGTTCGTTTTTGTCAAAGGACCTCTGTTCGCAAACGTGATTCTGGCTGATGAAATCAATAGAACACCCCCTAAGACCCAGTCGGCATTATTGGAAGCCATGCAGGAAAAAAGGGTGACTGTGGCAGGCAAACACCATGTTTTGCCGGAACCGTTTTTTGTCTTGGCTACGCAAAACCCAATCGAACAGGAGGGCACTTATCCTTTGCCCGAGGCTCAGCTTGATCGCTTCATGTTCCTCATCAAGGTTGACTACCCTTCCCGGGAGGAGGAAATCCGAATATCACAAGAAACGACGACGGGGGATATTCCGAAATTGAAAAAGGTGATTTCAGGTAAGAAACTTCGCGAATTCCAAGAACTGGTAGAGCGCGTACCCGTCCCCGACCACGTACATGAATTGGCGGTGGACTTGGTACGAAGAACCCGTCCTAATTCCGATGAATCCCCTGCTTGGTTGCGAAGGTGGGTACAATGGGGCGCTGGTCCTCGAGCCGTGCAATTCTTGATTCGCGGAGCCAAAGCACGAGCCGTGTTACATGGTAATTACATGGCAAGCACGGAAGACATCGAAGCAGTGGCCGAACCCGTTTTGTTTCACAGGATTCTAACCAACTTTCATGCTCGTTCGGAAGATATGACAAGCTCGGAGGTCGTGAAACGCCTCATCTCCGAAGCTCGCAAGGAGAAACGATGAGTAGACGCCGCAAGTCCTACCTCAAGTACTTGGACAAGGATGCTATTTCACGCATCACCTCGGAACCCCTGCTTACACCTTTTCCAATGGAAGGGAGCGTATCCGGACATCATCGAAGTCCCCACAAGGGTTCCAGCGTTGAATTTGCGGAATACAGAGAGTACGTGACCGGGGAAGACCCCCGTAGAATGGATTGGCGAGTTTATGCCCGTTCGGACAGATACTACCTAAAAGAATTCGAGGCCGAAACCAATCTACGCTGCTACCTTGCCCTAGACTGCAGCGGTTCCATGGGCTTTGGAGCGACAGAAAGTAAATTAGAATATGCTAAAAAACTGGCCGCCACTTACGCTTACTTAATTATCGGACAAGGCGATGCTGCCGGTCTCTTGGCCATTCGAGACAAGAAATCTTTCGAACTACCTGCGAAACGCAACCCCGCTCAGATTCAGGAAATTCTCGAAACTATTGGCCCACTCAAACCCAAGGGATCACCTTCTCTAGTAGATGGTCTTCACAATCTAGCCGAGAGGGTTCGCCCTCGGGGGATGACGGTCGTGATCTCGGATTTTCTAGATGAACCAAAAGACTTGATCGATGCCATACATCATTTGCGCGACCGTAGGCACGACGTCGTTTTATTTCACATCATCGACCCTCAAGAAGAGGATTTTCCCTTCGAACGACCAACTCGCTTCGTTGACTTGGAGGGAGCAGGTTCTCTGATTACCGAACCTGCCGTAATCAGAGAGCAATATCTCGAAAGTATGAGAATTCATCTCGAATCACTTTCTCAAGGCTGCCTCGAATCCGAGGCTGATCATCGCATCATTCGCACCGACGTTCCCGTGGCCGAAGTACTGGACAAGTTTCTCGGCGAACGCTCTGCAGGCAAGGCCGCATGATCGATCCGATTTGATAGAAGCAAAAAGCCTATTGAATATCAGTTGACATCAGGAACATGACATTCCTTCAGCCTCTAGCACTGTACGGATTGCCCTTGGCTTTGCTGCCGGTAATCATCCATCTGCTGAACCTTCTGAGACACCGGTCGCAACCGTGGGCGGCCACTCGCTTTCTCTTACAGGCAAGGCGAAGTTCGTCTAAACTTTCCCGATTAAAACGGTGGCTGACCTTGTTACTAAGGGTATTAGCCTTGATCGGATTGGTTTTTGCTCTTTCTCGTCCGATGACGGGTGGGGATTCACTTTTTTCCTTTTCGTCCGGGGCACCTGAAGCGATAGCCTTGATACTGGACCGTTCAGCGAGCATGGAGACAAAAACAGGAGAAGGGGCGGCAAGTAAACGGGAGCTCGCCTTGAAAGCCCTGGAGAACTTCGCAAAACCTTGGACCGAGAGCAGAATCGTCTTGGTGGACAGTGCCTTGCGAGAACCCGTCATACTGTCCGATTTGTCCACCTTGACCGATCCTGCCATGGAACGATACCTCGGGTCCACCGAAACAGCAGCCGACATTCCTGCCACCCTTGCAACCACCCTCGACTGGTTGGAAGAAAACGGCGTAGCCACTGCCGAAATAGTCATTGCTTCCGACATGCAGGAAAGCAACTGGAAACCAGAGGGGAGCGAAGACACCTTTCGACGCATCAAGAAAGTTCTAGCGGTAAAGGAGGGTTCATGGCGTACGCGAATTCTTGCACTGGAAGGTGACGCTTCCACAAACTCTTCCCTCCTCGGTGAAAACCTCTTGCGCCGCTCCGAAAAACTCGACCTTCTCGCACATCTTCAACGCCGGCCGATTGCTGACCTTCCCTTGCGAATCACGGCCAACCTAGACGGCGTAAAAAGTGAACTCACTGCGGAATTCCAAGGAGAGAATTTTCTTTGGCGATCCTCCGTGCCTTTGTCGGAACCGAAAAACCAAGGATGGCTTTCTCTTAGTCTCCCCCCCGACCTGTGCCTCGGCGACAACTCTTGGTATTTCGCCTACGGCTCTGCAAATCGCCCACATGCCGCGGTCAGGGCCGACCTACCCACGGCAGGTCGCATTCTGCGTGCGGCAGCAGCCAACGAGAAAGGAGTTCCCGCAGACGTCTTGCCGTCATCGAACCTAAACAAGGAGGATCTCGCCGGTAGAACGTTGATCGTTCTTCAAGGAAACCCACGGACTCCGCAAGAAGCCGAACTATTGAAATCCTTCGTCAATGGAGGGGGAACCCTTCTCTGCTTTCCTCCCGAGTCAAAAGAAGGTGCTTCAATCGACCCAATACGATGGCAACCGGCAGAAAAAGCACCTGACTCCGAATCATCATTTCGCGTAAATTCTTGGAATGAAAACGGTGGCATTCTGGCTAATGCTTCCGATGGCACTCGCCTTCCCTTAAGTGAACTCTCCACGCAAACTCGCAGCATTCCCCTGGGAACCGAGCCTTTGGCTTATTTCTCGGACGGGAAGCCCTTCCTATCCCGCAAAATAATGGGCAGGGGAGCGATATACCTCTTTTCCACTCTACCCGAAGAAAAATGGTCCGGTTTGGCAAACGGGTATATTCTCGTGCCGGCGATTCAACGCCTACTGGAAGAGACCACGGCCACGCACTCACCGGCTCGTTCGCTGGTTTGCGTGTCTTCCGAATTTGCAGAAGCAAACGAAGTCGAGTGCCTTGACTCACAGGAGAGAAAAAACCCGG
>JABHOU010000450.1 GCA_018695085.1 Opitutia bacterium
TCGGATGCCGACTTTACTTGATATTTCTCAATCAGATTTTCAAACGGTGATTTGGGACCGTAGAACGGGCCTTCAACTTCCATCCATTTGGCAAAGATTGTATCCTTCGGTGCACTTGGTTCGATGGGTTTATAGTGGTGGTAGAACTGTTCAAACCCGGGTCCGCCCCGTTTGTCTTCGAGTGCGAAGACATGTTTGCGGGATTGGTGCCAGTGTTTCGGACGAAAGTCTGGTGCGAAAACCGGATGATACTCCGCCTCATGTACCGAAGGTTGATCTATCGTTCCTTGAATCCAAAAACTACCGATAGCTCTACCGTGCTTGCCACTGAATCTTCCATTGTGCTCCATCAGACGAACGCCCCGGCGTACTTTTACGCCGTCGACGATTCCGCCGCAAAAACGAACGCGATAATGAGCTCTCGCATCGTGGCGGAAGAAGACCCCCACATGTTCCACAAGCAGGTCATGCGACAACATGCGACCTTTGTCATGGATGTGCATATTCCGCTGGTAGTACTGTTCCTGACCTTTCCATACGCCGTTTTGCGCATTTGGTCCATCGGTGTCGTACTTTTTCCATTCTTCTTGGGTTAGTCCGGCTTCAGCGGGCGTCTTTCCCTCTTTCTTGACCAACCTGACTTTTTCCATGAACTCATAGATCCGCTTGCTCCGGGTTTCGGTATTGGCAAACTCTCGTCGTTCAAGCACTTTGGATTCCTGGCGTGGTTCAGAAGCCCAATGCAGAGCTGTTTTGGCGACTTCCTGAGCAAATTTGAAATAGGTTTCCAGTTGCATCGCGGTGAGTGACTGGTTTTGTCCAATCGTGTCAAAACGACCGCTCGGATCATCAGGGAGTTTCTCTCCATTAATCCGGATGCCCATTAAATCCTTGATGGTCGTAACGTATTCACGCTTGTTTAATCGGCGTAGGGCGATTTCCCCCCCGCTGTCTCGGAGCATCTTCTGGGCGGATTGTAAGGATTCAGTAAGATCACCGACAACCTTGGCCAATTCTTCCTTGCCTGGTTGCGCTTTCTTCTTAGGGGGCATCTCTCCCGAATTGAGCTGGTCTAGAATATCCTGCCAGTGCTGGGCGTCCGTCCCGTTGGTTATGGAGCGGGTCAGTCTTTCGAGGTCGAGATCTGCTTTGGCTGTATCCGAGTCGTGGCAGTCAAAGCAATAGGTTTCAAAAAAGGGTTCGATTGAATCACGGATCGATACTTTGGCATTTGCAACCCAAAGAGTGGCTTGGATAATTCCAAACCAAAGGAGATATTCTAATCGTAGTTTTATCAATGAACTTAGCTTCGGCTAAAGAGATCACTCAAGACCACTTTGAGGACTATGTCGCGAACTGGATATTTTTCTTTTTCCAGTTCGTTCAGGGCTTTTTCGATGATCGGACGATCGGTAAAACTGACATCCCGACCGAGGGCATAACATAAAAGCTCCTCAAACAGGGACGCGGCGACCTGTCTTTGCTGTTTCATCAGGGCGGCTTTCAATCCATTGATATCCTTGAACTTTTCTCCATTGGGAAGTTCCCCACTGGCATCCACAGGATAAAGCTTTCTTTTCGCCCTGGGATTTTTCAGCTGGTGGAAATGCTCAACATGGGTGACCAGTTCCTTTTCTCGCCACATACCAATAGCGTCGAAGTTTTCCAATCCCAGTCCGATGAAATCAAAGCGGGCATGGCAGGAAGCACACTGGGCCTTTTGCTGGTGCAGATCGACAAGATCCCGAACACTGGGGAAGGGTTCCGCAGAGGATGCAATAAGCTCGGGAACATTCGGAGGCGGGGGAGGAGGCGGATCATTGAGCAGGATCTCTTTTACAAGGGCGCCGCGAATGACGGGTGATGTGCGGTTGCCCATCGTGCCGATGGCAAGGAAGGAGGCCTGGGTCATCAGTCCGCCACGGGGAGAATCTGCACTCAGGCTCACTTTTTGAAAGCCGTTGCCCGAGTATTGGTCATGGAGTCCATACTTTGTGGCAAGCACACCATCGACAGTAACAAAGTCAGAATCTATCAGATTATTAGCGGGGAGGTTTTCCTTGAGCAATGTCTTGAAAAACTCAACCGGTTCCTGTTTTGCGGAGTGGATGTATGCATCCGTGAAGTGAAGGTGGAACCGTGAGCTCAGACCAGTGCCATCCAGACGATCCAAATGCATCCATTGGCTGATAAACCCCTTATGGAAATTTTCCGCCCGGGCGTGCGATATGAGCCGCTCGGTTTGTTTCAAGAGAACAGACTTATCAAGGAGCGATCCATTTCTGGCCAGTTCGAGTAGCTCCTGATCAGGTGGCCCGCTCCATAAAAAAGAAGAGAGGCGATTCGCAAGGCTGAGCCCATCCAGTGCCCGATTGTTTTGTTTGTCGTCGTTCGATGGGTTTACCAAGTAAAGAAAACGGGGAGAAGATAAGATCATCGCCAGTGGGTCCACCATGGCCTTGAGAAAGTTTTTACCCGCTTTCCGCTCAGCCATGTAGTAAGTGTTTAGTTTCGACACGAACTCATCTGATACTTCCTGACCTCGAAACGCACTTGCGGCAAACATCTTTAGAAACGATCCTGCAAATGCATCTAGTTTCTCTGGAGTAAGACGCGTTGAGGCGTCTTTGTAGGCGTCTACCATTTTTTCGAATGGTGTTTTCTGGTCGTAAAAAGGCCCCTCCGCCTCCATCCACCTCAACAGGATGGTTTCCGTCGGAGCATCGGGTTCGATGGGCCAGTAGTACTGAAAAAGCTGTGCCCTCCCCGGGCCACCGCGCCGATCTTCGAGGAAGGCGACTCCTCCCCCTCTCGCCTCCTCATCTGTTGCCGGTCTGAAGTCGTCTTCGAATTCCGGATACCACACCATCTCGTGAGTCGAGGGCTCCTCAATCGACCCGGTTATGTAGAGACTACCGATCGGTTTTCCGTCCGATGCTTCCAGGTTTCCACTTGTGACCGTCATGCGGATAGATCGTCGAATTTCCACCCCATCCACGACACCTGCGGAGGCTCGCAGCCGGTAGTAGGCCCGGGCGTCGCGCTTAAACCCGATCTTGACGCTTTTGCTGAACCTGTTCCGGATCGGTAACATGAGCCCCAGGCTGTGATACTTCACATTGTCGAAGTACCAGCCGAGGACACTTTTCCGCTCCTGATACTTGGCATGCCGCGGATACTTTTTCGAACCGCGATTGTAGCTATTCCATTCGTCTTCGGTCAGACCCACTTCTGCCCAGGTGCGATCGGTGTCGTGCACCTCCTGCACCTTATCCAGGATCCCGTAGAACTTCCTTGTTCCTCTCGACACTTCCTTGGGATCCCTCCGGACCACTTTAGCCTTCTCCCGGGGGAGCATTGCCCAGTGTATCGCCGTTCGAACGACCTCCTGCCCCTGCTCGAAATAGTTCTCCAAATCCAAGGAACTGAGTATCTGGTCTTGACCAATGGTATCGAAACGGCCACTTGCATCATCTGGCAGTTTTAGGGCAAGGATTCGAATTCCCAATAAATCTTTGATGGTCGACTCATATTCCCGTCTATTGATTCGACGCAGGGCGATTTCCCCCCCGCTGTCTCGGAGCATCTTCTGGGCGGATTGTAAGGATTCAGTAAGATCACCGACGACTTGCGCCAATTCCTCTTTGCCTGGTTGATCCTTCTTTTTTGGGGGCATTTCGCCCGAGTTTAGCTGGTCGAGAATATCCTGCCAGTTTTGGGCATCCGCGACATCGACGATGGACCGGGTAAGTCCCTCCAGATCAAGGTCTGCCTTGGCGGTGTCAGCATCGTGACAATCGAAGCAATAGTTTTCAAAAAACGGTTTGATACTCTTGGGTAAAAGAACTTGAGGTTTTGCCACTGCGGACCCCCAGCAAAACAAGGACGGTGCCAATACGAAAAAGAAAGTGAATCGGTTGGGAGAAGAAATCATGTAGAGGTTATTTTATCAGTAGGTGCCGGTATGGGTAAATACCTGAAAATCTTTGATTTTCGACAAACTTTTCACAGGCATCATCTTAATTTTTGGACGAGCCAGTCTTTGACTTCTTGGACATTCGAAAATTCAGGTATCCAGGACAGTTCAGTTGGTAAGTCGGTTGTGAATTCACAACGCATCCGGATGGGATGGGCTCCGGATTCGATGGCGGCGTATTGGTTGTAGATACGGTCATCGACCAAGATGGTTTCTTCGGGCTTGAGATCGTATTTTTGATAGCATTCCCGGAGTCGATCGATTTTAGCAGTGTCGTGCATGAACTTGCCATGCTGCACGCATTCGATGGTCAGGAAGTCGGTTACGGGAGCGAGGATATCTTGGAGGTAGGCCATCTTTGCCTCGACATCAAAGGTCGCGGACATGGTGAACTGGCGGTAGCCGCATTCATTCAGTTCCTTGAGAACTTCGATCACATTTGGATAGAGGGGACGGTTTCTGAAAAAGACCTGGTCTGCACAAAAGTCTCGGTCCATCTCGGTTCCCAGTTCAGGGTGGGTTTTCAATTCCAAGGCACCATATTCGGGAAGGATCGGTAAGACCTCGGGCAATTGTTCCCATTGCAGGTCTTGGTATTGATCCTGATAGTTGGGATGCCCGGTCAGGAAATGATAGTAGGCATGGTTCAGATCCGCCAAGACCCCATCGACGTCCCAGAAGATATTTTTGATCGAGGAGGGATCCATTTTCTTAAGCGAGACTATCGAGGACGAGCGAAAGGATCATTTTCAGAGGTTTATTTGTTCAGTTCCGCTAGCGTGAGCTTGCCATCGGCGTTACCATCGCGTCGGCTGAATTGCTTTTTGAGAGCGGGTAGGTTCCGTCCTTTCGGGTTACCGATGTACTCTTTGAGCGTGAGGAAGCCGTCTTTGTTTTTATCCATTCTTTTGAATTGGGTGGCTGAATAGGTTTTTTTGGGCTTGGGAGTGGATGCCTTGTCCGGATCGTAATTGGGGTTTGGTTTTGGATAGACCGCACCAGTCTCGGCGAGAAAGCGATCAAGTTCTCCACTAAGTTCCGTAACTTTTTTTGGATGCTTCTTCGAGAGTTCGTTCTTTTCACCGATATCTTTTTTTAAATGGAACAACCAGTGTTCGTGATCGCCATTGGGTGCATTGTGAAGCAAGCGTATGAGTTTCCATTCATCATCATAAATGGCGGCGCTGTTGGGTAAGGTATCGGGCACCTTGGTGGTGTGCGGAAAGTAGGTAAAGATGTACCGCTTGTCCATGGGCTTACCTTCCAGAGCGGGACGGATTGAAAGGCCGTCAAAGGTTTGGTCTGGATCTTTCGGGATTCCAAGCAGGTCCAGGATCGTGGGGTAGAAATCCGTAGAGGTGATAAGTTCTTCCGATTTGGATTCTTTATCAATATGTCCCGGCCAAACGGCAATGCATGGAACCCGGACCCCACCATCCCAGTTGTTACCTTTCCCTCCACGTAGTGGTCGGTTGGAGGTCGGTGTGGTACCGTCTACTTCGTTGTACATATTCCCACCATTGTCGGAATAGAAAAAGATCAGTGTGTTTTGGCTGAGTTTAAGTTCGTCCAATTTATCGAGCACCCGCCCCACGTTGTCATCAAGGGACTTTACCATGGCGGCATAGGTGGGTGAGCGTTGGGCGTCGTCGGGATCAATTTTATCCTGATAAGACTCAATGTAGTCAGCCTTTGCATTGAAAGGCCCGTGCACGGAGAATTGCCAGTAGTTTAAAAAGAAAGGTTTTTTATCCTCCGCCCTCTTTTTAAGATAAACATCAATCTCATCCGCCATTCGATCCTCAATATGTTCGCCTGGATAAGCCTCCTTGAATTTAGGGAATTTCCACGGAGCTACATAACTGCCAGCCGGGCCGGGGCCATACCAATTGGGTACGTCGACGTCAAAGCCATGATCAAGCGCGGTGTAGGGACTTCTTCCCAGGTGCCATTTCCCAAA
>JABHOU010000295.1 GCA_018695085.1 Opitutia bacterium
AAAGCATGAAAAAAGATCAGCGCCCTGGACTTCCGAGGAACTAAATAAGCTTAGATAATTCTTTTCATCGAAACTCGATTCAAATAAGTTTCCACTTCATGGAGCGTCGTTCATTCAACACATGTGCAGCTGGCATCTTAATCGGTTCAAGCCTGCCCTTGTATGGGAAACAGAATCGCATTCGTATCGGGCAAATCGGGTTGGCCCACCCCCATGCATCGGGAAAACTGAAGGCGGTTCAGTCCCTGCCGGATACCTATGAAGTCGTCGGTGTAGTCGAACCCGACTTGTCTCTTCGAAAGAGAGCCCAGGGGGTGACCTTCGTTTCTCTGGATGAACTGATGGACGCAAAGGGGCTCCAAGCGGTTGTAATCGAGACACCCGTGAAGGACCTGGTCACCACGGCTTTACCGGTGGTCGATGCTGGCAAGCATATTCATCTGGATAAACCTGCAGGTCCATCCCTTCCCCCCTTTGCCAAACTCCTGGAATCAGCCAAACGGCAGGATCTATGCGTTCAGATGGGCTATATGCTCCGCTACAATTCCGCCTTCGAATTTATGTTCAAGGCGGTTCGTGAGGGATGGTTCGGGGAAATCATGGAGATTGATGCCATGATGGGCAAGAAAGCGGGCGAAGGTATGCGGAAGGAACTATCTGCGTTCCCAGGGGGCGGTTTCTTTGAACTCGCATGCCATATTCTCGATGCCACCATGCACATTCTGGGCAAGCCGCAGAAGGTCCAAGGCTTTAACCTGCGTACCCGCGAAAAGAAAGGGGACGGTTTCGCCGACAATCAGTTAGCTGTCCTCAAGTACGAGAAGGCCACCGCTACCTTGCGCTGCAACCATAACGACCCCTTCGGATTTCCGAGGCGAAGGTTCAACATCGCCGGAACAAAGGGCGGAATGGAAATCAACCCACTCGAATCGGGCCGTTTCAACCTCAACCTCGATCAAGCCAGAGGGGAGTACAAAAAAGGAACTCAAACCGTTCAGCTCAAGGGCGGAAGAAGCTATCAGGCAGAATTCAAGGATCTCGCCCGGGTGATCCAGGGGGAGAAAAAGCTCGAATGGTCCTACCGTCATGACCTCGATGTACACGAGACGCTACTAAACATTTGCGGTATGGGTTAATTCTGAAAGACGGCGGACGATTGCTTATTGCCTGAGCCGTACTCAGTCGGCCGAATGTAAACAATGACCTTGTCGGCTAGGTTCCAGATGTGTTTCTATCTTCACGGCTCAATTGAGTCACATTAATTATAATTCATCGGGCATGAGACTAAGGTTAACAAAATATTCGGTTTCAGGTACGGCATTTTTGTTTTATCTTTTCATGCACTTCAGTCTCTGGGCAAAGGGAACGGAACCCCTCCACGACTGGTCGTTTTCGAAGGAAGCCATTTCCGCCCAGTCAATCACTTCCGTTGCAGGCAACTTGAAAGGCTCTTTCGAAAGCCGCCCCGTGACCAATAGTTTCGGGGTTCGATTCGATGGAAGTACAAGCCTCGACGTCCTTGGAATGACTCCGGATCAATTGCCAAGCGAACGGGTGACTGCCGATGCATGGGTTTCCCTGGATGCGGGAACGCGGTGGGGTTCGATCGTCGGGTTTTATCAGGACAACGGATCTTACGAGAAAGGCTGGCTTCTTGGCTACAACGACACCAACTTCGTTTTTTCCGTTTCAACCGCATCAAAACTTCACACGATCACCTCGAAGACGGCATTTGAAAAAGGCAAATGGTATCACGTCGCAGGCGCATACGACGGAAAGAGCATGAAGCTCTACGTAAATGGGGTCGAAGAATCCGCAGGAAGCGCAGCCAACGGTAAGATAGCATACCCCGAAAAAGCCTACTATACGATCGGAGCCTATCGGGATCAGGATGAATTCTTCCGGATGAAAGGCACAATCCACCGGGTCCGCTTATTTGGGGATGCGTTGACCGCCGCTGAAATCCGTTCGCTCCATGCCAAAGGAAAATCGGTTTTTCCAAAAGGTGTGACCTATACCGTAAAACCGCACCTTCGCTTTGATTCTCCCCGCTCGGCAACCGTTTACTGGGAAACCGACGAACCGGGGCAGGCAATCTTGCAATATGGGCAGGGGGAAACTCTAAACCTCGAAGTAGAAGGCAAAACGCAATCGCGTAACCATTCGATGACTCTGGACGATTTGGAACCGGGCGAGGTCTATCATTACCGGATCAACATGGTCTCCTCCTCGGGTGTGAAAAACATGGGGGAAACCTACGAACTCGACATGCGCATGAACTTTGCGGTCCCGGCCATGCCTGATCGAACGGTTGATGGAGAACCGAAGTTCGGCCAAACTGCCCTGGCCATCATCAAAGAAAGCGGAGTCAACCGTGGAGTGTGCGTGGTTTATGGTTTCGGTTCGGGAGAACTTGCCTACGAACTGGCTAGGCAGAGCGATCTGGTTGTCTTTGGGTTAGATGATGACAAGGAACGAGTGGGCAAAGCGCGCAAATGGCTCTACGGCAAGGGCGTATACGGGACCCGGATATCGGTAACGCACGTCGAGGACATGAATCAGCTCCCGGTGACCGGGAACATTGCCAACTTGCTTGTCTCGGAATCCATTCTGAGCGGCAAAGGCTGTCCGGGTAGCGCCGTTGAAATGAACCGTCTTTTGCGCCCGGGCGGAGGAGTTGCGATCTTGGGAACTCCACCGGGAGCTCAGCAAGGGGTGCCCGAGCAGGGAATAGCCGATTGGCTTGCTGCAGGGGAGGTCAAAAACGCAAAGCTTGCTGGTGGGCAATGGTTCAAGGTCGAACCGGGACCAATGGCGGACAGTGGAGAATGGACCCATCAGTATGGTAACGCGGGCAACACCACCTCCAGCGATGAGAAATTGGGCGGAGCCACTCAGACCGATCAGCTCGAAGTGCAATGGGTCGGCAGACCGGGAGCGGATTTCGGGATCGACCGGAACCCCCGCATGCCGGCTCCTCTTTCCTCTTGGGGACGCCTTTTCCATCAGGGCATGAATCGGATGATCGCCCTTGATGCATACAATGGTTCGGCGCTATGGAGCCTCGAAATCCCTGACCTGCGCCGGGTTAACATGCCCCGTGACGCAAGCAATTGGTGTACGGATGGAAAAGCTCTTTTCGTTGCGGTCAAGGACCGCTGCTGGGAGATCGATGCGGCAAACGGTCACCGCAAGGCGGCGCACTCCATGCCCGCGCCCTACTCTGCGGAAACCCATGATTGGGGATACGTAGCTCAGGGAGGCGACCTTTTCTTTGGCAGCGCGGTGAAGAAAGACAGTTCCTACACGGCTTTCTTCGGGGGAGGAATGTGGTACGACAAGCGTGTCCCTCAATCCGCGGCCAAGGTCTGCAGCGACGGGGTCTTTGCCATTGGCAAAACGGATGGGAAGGTTGCTTGGAGCCATAGCGGCGGAGCGGTTCTCAACCCCACAATCTCCATTCGCAACAACAAGGTTTTCTTCGTAGAATCAAGGAACCTCGAGATTCTCAAGCAAGCAACCGGTCGGCTTCATGGGCCGAACCTTTGGAAGGACCAGTTCCTCGTGGCGCTCGATGCCTATACCGGCAAGAAGCTTTGGGAAGAACCCATCGACACCGCAGACGGGACGGTCGTATTCTACATGTTGGCAACCGAACACGGGCTTGTCATCCAGTCATCGACCGGAGGCAAGTATCACCTCTACAACCATGACCTGAAAACGGGAAAGCAAAAGTGGGAAACGGCCTTCAAATGGCCCAACGATCACCACAGCGGACACATGCAACACCCGGTCGC